>CAIMVD010000118.1 GCA_903844815.1 uncultured Bacteroidota bacterium
CCGGTTAGCCGGATAATCAGGCACCTTGTCAAGGAGATTCTTTATCCATGTAAACGGTTCGACGCCCCTTAACTGGCACGTTGCAATAAGTGAGTATATAACAGCTCCTCTTTGTGCCGCTTCATGCGATCCTGCAAACAGATAGTTCTTTCGGCCAAGAGCTACCGGACGGATAGCATTTTCCACGAGGTTGTTATCTATATTAAACCTACCGTCTTCAGTGTAACGTGTTAATCTTGGCCATAGCTTTACTGTGTAACTGATAGCCATACCTATCGCACTTTTTGGAAGCACTGACCCTGATTCTTTCTCAAGGCACAGCTCTATCTCTTTAAGAATGACCGTTGACTTCTCCTGTCTGAGTTCCTTTATCTCCTGGTAAGTAAGATTCCTATCTTTGGCTTCACGCTCTACCTCATACAACCTTTGGATCATTGAGAGCATCTCTTCGGACCTCCTTTTATCATTAGCCTTCGAGTGCTCATATTTGCGCCTCACGTGAGCCCAGCAGGCAAGATGTACTATCAAACCCTCCGGGTCAAGATCAGAATATGCCCCATAACCATCACTGAGCAAGTGCCCGGTAAAACCGTTGAGAAAGTCACGGGGACCTTCCCGTCCCCTGGTCTTACGGTAATCAAAACATACCAGCTTTCTCACCGGATCAAAATAAACCCAATAATAACCCCTGTGTGTGGCGCCGGGTTTATCCTCCGAAAGTACCGGCATTGGCGTTTCATCAGCTCCAAGGTAATTGGTTTGAACTATTAGCTTTCGTAAAACATCATGTACTGGTATCAGCCATCGCTCAATTGCCGCGTTAGCCCAGCCACCTATTGTTGAATCAGGAATGTGGAGGTTTTGTCGTTTTAACATTTTGCTTTGCCTGAAGTATGGCAAATGATCGATGAACTTGCTGATCAGGATATATGCTATCATTGAGGAACCTGCATTCCCCTTTGGTATTGGAAGAGATGGAAGATCTGCAATGGCTATTTTTGTCGATTCATCGCTTGATGCAACTATATATTTTGGCCTTACTATGCGGCGTACATATATATTGGCAGGATCATATTCAAGTACTTCTGTAACCTCGTCTCCTATATGTTTTGCTCCTTCCGGAACATTCTCAGGTTCAATAACCTCAGTCTTACGGAGAAGATGTGACGGAAGCTCTGCGCGCAAAGGATGCTTTTTCTCTGCTTTTTCAGGCTTTGTTCTTGTGTAAGATATATCTTCCTGCTCTTTTTCAGTCGATTCTGCTACTGGCAAGTCAAATAGTGAACCCTGGTGCGGGTCAGGTGATATAAACCGTTCGCTTTTGGTTCCGAAGATTAATCGCTTTAGTTCTGCAAGCTGATGTTTCAGATAATCGATTTCTGTCTGCTGTGCCAGTAACCGATCGTACTCTGCTTTGGTTATAGTGATCATTTCTTCGCTTGCCATGACATAAAGATACATCATGAAAGCGTTGATAATATTGCTGTTAAATACGATTTATTAACAAATATTGTTATTAAAATCTTCGCCGTTTTCTTGCATTTTTAATCGAAAAACCACTCACCATCATCGCCAGTTCTCCATATTCAATTGCCTGTGAAAGACCAGTAATGTTTTTCTCCGGTAACTCAATCGTACCTCGTTCAAGTCGTTTATAGAACAACACAAAACCTCCTGGTTCCCAGCGAAGCATCTTTACACGGTTACGCGGCTTGTTGATAAAAATAAACAGGTCGCCGCTGCGCGGATCTGCCTGGAGTTTGTTGCTTACAAGGCCGCTCAGACCATCAAACCCCATGCGCATATCGGTGGAAACGTTGTACAAAAAGTAACGCGGTGAAGTGATCGAAAACATTAACCCTGCATTTTTATAAGCTCTTTTATTACCATAACCGGAACACCTGATGACAACCGAAGCTCGACGCCGCTGGGATAACTTATTATTATATCGTGGGTTGATTCATAAGTACCTATTCGTATAAAAGATCCGGCCGTTACTTCTTTCGTCAGGCTTTTACGTTTGTATAGCCAGTAACGCAGCCTGTGAGCTGATATATTGTTGGCTGAAGCGAAAGCTTCCTGAGAAATACCCGAGGTTTTCCACTGATCCGCAAGGGCTTTACCATACTCTCTCCTTTCATTTCGGTTCATATTCTTTTTTTCCGAAAGATCGCAGGCCTGAATCAGACTTCATAGATGTACTTCCCCAGGCGGATACATTTTAACTGCAGTTTTTCCAGTGTTTTTTTCATCATAAATTTTATCAACATTCCCAGATCTCCTATTTATAATTTGAACTTGTCCGTTTACGATTTTCAAATTGTGATTGTTATCAACGTAATGAATTTTTGACTTTAATGCTAAGCCAAATGGAGTATATACTTTTTCTTTAGTAACATCATAAACAGAATTATCCTGATTTGAAATAGTTATTGGAATACTAGAAGTTTGCCTGGCTTGAGCAGCCAAATTATTATTAAATATAATTGGGAAAAGTATAAAGCAAATAATTCTCATTTTTATCAATATTTGTTCTAAGATTTAACATATTCATTATCTATTCGCACTAAAAGTCAAAAGTTGTTTGCCAAATTATAAAAAGAAATTTCATCAACGAAATAGCCAGGAACTTTTCCGAGTTCAATTTTAGGTTAAAGGGGAGGCTGTTTAAACGGCCTCCCCTATTAAAAATTAATCATTTAGTGCATCACAATTAGCGGAGAGGAGAATGTGAAAACTCCATCGGTTCCAACAAGTATATAATTTCCATCTTTAAGATTTTGAACTGAAAGAGTAAAGGATTTTGACTTTTTATTAAACGTACTATACACTACACCCATATTATCTGTTATAATGAAATTGTAGCTTAGTGGCTTATAATTAAGATTTGTACTATTTAAAATGGAGCCGGTAGAATCTGCTACTTCCGATTGATGTTCCAGAATGGTTACAGCCACTTCATCCGAACCAGGATTGGGGTAAATAGAAAGAGAATAACACCCATAAACATTTGTATATTTTGTTGCATAACTTCCACTTTGCCCGCATGTATTATTTACACCAACTGCAACCATCCCACCTGATGTTTTTGCACGTAAAGCAAGATATGCAGTGTTCTGTCCTGAAACATAAGTCCACCCAACAGGCCAGGTCCAATTAATAGATGTTACTCCGGTTAGACTGGGGATATTATAATAAACGTATGAATTGCATGAAGCTGAACTTGGTCCTGTAATCAAATAATCAGAACTGCTATAGGGACCCGAATGAACCGGAATGGATAAACTGTAATTTTCACAATTCGCGGAAATTGTTGCAGTTATATATCCATTCCCATTTGACACTTTCTGAAACGAACAAGGATTTGAATTTTCAATTCCTGAAGCCACTGAAATGTTTGAACCCGGTGTGGAGTTGCTTTTATCCTTTAGGCAAGCCGCGAACAGGGTTGTTTTAATGAAAGTCTTCATAAAAAAGTGATTTGGTTTGCTGCAATTTAACACACGGTTCTGAGATTGTTGGTTGACTTTTGTACAAAAATGGTCAACCTGAGTACCAAAAAAGTCAATCTGGAGTTTTTCGAAGCTTTTTATTTACCTAATTATTAAGGCTTTAGCTTCAGGCAGATGTTTGGAGTTACTGCAGGTTCGCGAAATCATACAATTTATAGTGCTTTTTTGACTGGAAATGATATAATTAGCCCCAGAACTTAGACAACAGGTTTAATTTGATAAATAATGATAAACTTTGTTGTTATGAGTAGAAAAAAGCACAGTTCAGGGCTCAAGACTAAAATAGTATTGGAAGCCCTACAAGAAAGGATTAGTATTCAGGAATTAGGAAAGAAGTATGATATTCATCCTAATCAAATAAGCACCTGGAAGACACAATTTTTAAAAGGGGCAATCGGCATCTTTGAAAAAGGTGTTAAAGCAGATGATGATTCAAAACAAAGGGAAGAACTCTATAAAAAGATCGGTCAGCTGCAAGTAGAGAATGACTTCTTAAAAAAAGTGTTGGGGAGATAGCCAAAAGCGATAGAATGGAAAAGATAAACAGAGATGATAGCTTAAGCATAAATAAGCAGTGTGAATTACTCTCAGTCAATCGCAGCAGTTTCTACTATGTTCCCCAGCAGGTTAGTTTGTTAAACAATGAACTAATGAAACTCATCGATAAGCAGTATTTGGAAACTCCATTTTATGGGGTTCCACGTATGGTTGCCTACTTAAAAGAACTTGGTCACAAAGTAAATCCAAAGCGGATCAGGCGTCTTTATCAAATGATGGATTTGCATGCAATAGGACCAGGTCCGAATACGAGCCGACCACATAAAGGAGAAGGACATACCATCTACCCATATTTACTCAGGGGGCTACAGATCACCAGGGTGAATCAGGTATGGGGAATGGATATAACTTATGTTCCCGTTGGCAATGGCCATATGTATCTGGTGGCAGTAATAGACCTTTTTAGCCGTTATATTGTAGGATGGTCTCTCTCTAATACAATGACAGCACCCTGGTGTAAAGAATGCGTAGAGAACGCTATATTGATTCATGGTAAACCGGAAATAATGAATACAGATCAGGGTAGTGTAAACGGTAAATAACAATGCGAGATTTCGGCAATTAAGAATAATAAGGCTGTTAATATGTTGAAAACAATCGTTAAGCATGACAGGAAAAGAAAAAGAGAAAAAGAGAAAAGGAAAGAAAAAAGAAACCATTTCCTTTTCCCCGGGGCTTCGTATATTTGTTGGAATTCGTTTATAACATACTGATTATAAAGTAAAAGAGGTATGGTTTTCTAAACCCTTCCACATTTTAAAAGCTGAACAGTTCTTCACAAAAACTACATAAAAGTACTCTACAGCTGCTGGAACGGAAGAAGAGAAAAAAGAAAGCAGAAAAACCCAAAACGTTCCGGCGGCTGGGTGTTTTTATAACTGCTTGATATATAGGTTTATAAAAATTTTACTACTAATCTTTCGCCGGGGATCCACGGCCGGAACAAGAAAAGAGCTGTAAATTTTCCCCTAACCTCATTCCGCTAACGTACGTTAACTTCCGTTTCGTGAGGCGACCCCTGTGCTGGCAATTAATTATATATTTTGTTGCATCAATCTATTTGAAAACTCTTCTTTTTTTTGATTATCAATTACATCACAGACTTTAATGTATTGATACATAATATCCTTATTATTCAAGCACATTTTTATTAATCTGCCACTAGACAGGGAA
>CAIMVD010000119.1 GCA_903844815.1 uncultured Bacteroidota bacterium
ATCTTTTCAGCCTGGTCATCAGAATTACCAAAGTTGGTTATATGGCTGGTTCCATGGAGCAACCTGCTTGATCAGACTTTCAATAATTTAAGTAACCCTGATCACCCTTATCGTCAGAAACTCGACAGTCTGTTTAATCATCGTGTTGAAGTGTACCAGAAAAAGGATCTTTTGTCTGGTTCAAATTTTAACCCTTCAGTTGTTAAAGAACAATTATCAATAATTGTAATGAGTTTTTCGAGTTTAAGAGCCAGAAACAAGGATGATAGAAAGGTATATCAGGAGAATGGACAATTGGCCACATTTGTAAGCCAATATAAAGACAAATCCCATCTCCTTGAGGATACCGATGATACAGCTCTTATTAATGTTATCCGCAGCTTAAACCCGGTACTTGTTGTTGATGAAAGCCATAACGCTGAAAGCGATTTAAGCGTTGAAATGCTGAATGCTTTAAATCCTTCCTTTGTTCTTGACCTTACCGCAACACCAAAAGATAACAGTAATATTGTTAGTCTTGTTCCGGCCATCGAGTTGAAAAAGGAACACATGGTAAAGTTACCTGTAATCGTTTACAATCATCACGATAAAACAGAAGTAATAAACAGTGCTCTGCATCTTCAGCACAAACTCGAATTACTATCAATTGAGGAGGAAAAGAACGGCGGGAAATATATACGTCCGATCATATTATTCCAGGCACAGCCCCGCACTGATGAAGATAATACCACTTTTGATAAGTTGAAAGAACAATTGCTTAAAGTCGGTATTCCGGAAGAACAGATAAAAATCAAAACTGCTGAAAAAGACGAGCTAAAAGGAATTGATCTGAGCTCCAGAGACTGCGAAGTCAGGTATATAATTACTATTAATGCACTGAAAGAAGGCTGGGATTGCCCATTTGCCTATATTCTTGCATCGCTGGCTGACAAGTCCTCTGCTGTTGATGTTGAACAGATACTTGGCCGTGTATTGCGGCAACCTTATGTAATGCAACATTCTGCCCCATTGCTTAATATATCTTATGTACTTACTGCTTCTGCAAAATTCAATGAGACCTTGCAGAATATCGTCAGAGGATTACAGGCATCGGGTTTTAGTGAAAAGGATTACAGGGATAAAGATGATATGCCCGAAGAAGTTAAGAATAAGATAATCGAAAAGCCATTGGAATCATTTCTTTTCCCGGAAAGGCAAGAGGAAATGGCAAATGCAGATGAAGAAATCGAAGTGGATCGTATTTCATACAATCCTGATTCCGGAAGCACTCCTGAAACAAAGATTTCAGCAATCGCTGAAATTGAGAGTATGGCAGAAGTACAAAACCGGGAGATGGATGCAGAGATTGAAAAACAAAACCAACAACCAATTGATGAAAATATATTTCAGGAAATGGGTGATAAAGTAAAGCGTTATCGGATTGTTGATGTAAATAAAGATATTGCATCAAAGATTAAACTGCCTCAATTCTTTTTGCAGGTGCAGCAGAGTGATGTTTTTGGAACAGATACAATATTGCTCAATCAGGAATCATTGCTTAAAGATTTCAAATTAGGAAGCGAAGATTCTAAAATAGACTTTGATCAGATTTCTTCGGATCTCTATAAGGTGGATATTGTTCAGATTAAAAAAGACGAATATGCTCCACGCTTTACTAAGATAGAAGACATGAAGGTAAAAGATCCGATTGTTGAATATATTCTTGCAAAGCCAAAAGAAGGACAGATTAAAGACATCACACATCAGCTGGTTCTGCTTGTTGGCGATATGTATCCTATACCTGATCAGGAGATAAGAGCTTACGTTGAGCGGATTCTGAAGCAGCTTAGTCCCGAACAATTGCAGGATATACTTGTAAGAAAGTGGACATATTCTGATAAGATTAAAGCAAAGATCCGGTTCCATGCGGATACCTATGCTGAAGGCCGGTTCACGGATCTTATTACGATCGGCAAAGTGTCAACTGTTCCGACATGGAATTTCCCAGAAATGATTGTGCCCGGGTCACTTGGCGCTTCGATTGGAAATTCTCTGTATGAACGAGAAGGCGCCATGAATAACTTTGAGGCCACCGTAATTACAGATATTGCGAGCTTACCAAACATTTCCTTCTGGCATCGTAATTTAGGCAGAGGAAAAGGGTTTTCGATAAATGGGTTCAAGTCCAACCATTACCCCGACTTTATAGCTGTCTCAAAATCCGGCAAAGTTATAATCATAGAAACAAAAGGTGATGACCGTGACAATTCCGATAGTGCTGCCAAATGTCGTTTAGGAAATAAATGGGCTGAATTGGCCGGACGGAACTTCCTATATTTTATGGTTTTCGACAAGAAAGATATTGCCGGAGCTTATACTGTGGATAAAGCGAAAGAATTGATAAAACAATTATAAAACTATTGGAATGGAAAGGTACAAAAACAGTGGTGGTAACTCAGGAGTCATTGCATACGAAATTGCTGATGATTCTATCAAAGTAAAATTTAGCGATAATTCAGTTTACTTGTTTAGTTATCGTAAACCAGGTAGTTCTCATGTTGAAAAGATGAAGATTCTTGCTACAAGAGGGCAAGGCTTGAATAGTTACATAAATACGAATGTGAAATTTTTGTATGAATCAAAATTGAGATAAATTCAATTTCAAAGTAAATATTAAATGCAATCTCTTCAAATAAACTTTGATGCGTCCAAGCAATTTGAATTAAGCAATATAAAGTCGCTTAATGGAATTGTTGGATTGTATTTTATTTTCACTTCTGGCACATTTATACAATATCCTTTTCAAAAATCAAGACTACTTTATATCGGAATGAGTGAAAAGAAAACCAACAGTATAGGAAGCAGACTTACTGGGCATTTTGATGGTAAATCAAAAAATTTAGGCTTGGTTAATTATCGTAAAGTTGATCCTTTGTATTTTACATTTATAAATTTTGAAATGCTCAGAAAGTTTTGGAATCACAGGATTGAGGACCTCGAGAGTTACTTTATTCTCGACTTTGTTGAAAAATACGGTGTATATCCTATCTGTAACAACAAATCCGGCTTTGAAATTCTTGAGAAAAAAGTCGAGGCTGATTTTATTATTAACTGGATATATTTTGAATAATCATGAGTGAGAAAATTAAAAGCGGTCAGGATGTTATTGAAGATTTTTTTGCAGAAATCTACAATGTGCCCAATGCCGATAAGAAAACATTAGAAACATTAGTAGCATTGTTTAGTGAGAATAAATTCACAGAAAAAAACATTCAAAATGCATTGGACAGCCAAATGCAAATTGAGTTAAATAAAATTGAAAAAGGCAATGATTAAACTCAAACAGATAAAAATTGCTGGTATTCGTGGTATTAAAGAATCTCTGTCTTTATCCCTCGATAAAAAATCATTGTTGATATACGGTGATAACGGAACAGGGAAAAGCTCAATAACTGATTCGATAGAATGGTTCTATAAAGATAAAATTGCTCATCTTGCTGGTAATGAAATTGGCAAGGATTCTATTCGAAATATTTTTATTACTGATACGGTTGATTCAAAAATCGGATTTCAGTTTTCCGACAATAGATTGGATACAGAAAAATCTATAGATAACTCGTATAAAGTATTTAATTCTAATAGTTCAAAAGAGTATTACAACTATATCCTTGAATCTCAATCCGAAAACTTGTTTCTGCGCTATCGTGATTTAACCCGATTCATTGTTGCTACAAAAGGAGAAAGATTAAAAGAACTACAGCCGATAATCGGATTCAGTCAGGTTCAGGAAATGCGAAGCATATTAAAAAAGTTTGCAAACAAATTCGCAAAGGATATCAAAGCAGCAAATTTCAGCAATAAGAAAAGCAACCAGCAAACAATTTTAATGGAAAGTCTGGGGCAAAATATTACTTCAGATAATCAATTCTTCGAAATAGCATCAAAGCTGATTCTGCCATTAAAACTTGAAAAAGACATTAAATCCTTTAAGGATGCTCGTTTTATACTAAAATCAATCGAAGCAAAAGAAGATTCACATCTTTCAGATCAGATAAGTTTCAACAATAAAATTGCAGATACTCTAAAAGAAATTATTGACGAAACAGCTTTATTAGATACTCTTTATAAGGAGTACCATACACCCTATTTTGAACTAAAGAAAGATGCAGAAAAAATCAATAACTTGCAATTACTTTCTTTACTCACAGAGGGTTTAAATGTCCTCAAAAAAGATATTGTAAAAGATGACTTCTGTCCCCTTTGCCAACAAGACAAAAACAAATTGGAATTAATCAAAGAATTACAGCAAAGAATTGAAAGTTTAAGTGAGTTAAAAAGTGAAAAAGAAAAATTAGGTGAGAAGGCTGCTACAATTAGTTCTATTCTGCAAAACAGCTTAAATGCAGTCAACAGTTTACTCCGTGAAAAACTATTTAAAGAAAAAGAAAATATTGAAACATTACGGATTATTAATGTTTTTAAAGATTCACTAAATAATATTTCTTCAGAAATTAAAAAAGATATTTTTTCTGTTGAACCGCTAAAAGAACCTGCACTTGTTCAAATAAGCACTAAAGATGTTGCTCTATTAATTGAACAGTCTAAAAAAATTGTAAAGGAAATTACAGAAAGCGCAAAAGGAAATTTAAAGTTGCAGGTACACACTAAACTTTCCAGGGCAATTGATGCTTATATCGTATTCAGAAAAATTGAAAAGGAACAGGAATTAATGCTGAACCAGCAAAACACCTTTGAAGCACTTTACGCCGATTTTATTAAACGTCAGGAAGAAGCGTTAAACGGTTTTCTTACTATGTTTTCAGGCGACATAAATAAATATTACACTTTGATGAACCCTAATGAAAAAGTCGAGGACATAGAACTGGTTCCAATGAAAGACAAGTACGATGATCTTGATGGCATAACAATCAGTTATAAATTTTACAATAAAAAATTATCACCGCCATCTTCACTTTTAAGTGAAAGTCATCTTAATTGCCTTGGTTTGTCATTTTTCCTTGCATCTGTAAAAGCATTTAATAAAGTCAATGATTTTTTTCTGTTGGATGATGTAATATCAAGTTTTGATGGGCATCACAGAACACGTTTTATGCGATTGCTGATAAGTGAGTTCTCAGATTTCCAGATTGTTTTACTCACCCACGAAAAAGATTTTTTTGATATTGCTTCAAGTGAAGCAAAACGAAAAAACTGGATCATTAAATCATTATCATGGTCTGCTGAAAATGGTGTTGGCTTTGAAATACCTCTTGTTGATTTAAGAACTAA
>CAIMVD010000120.1 GCA_903844815.1 uncultured Bacteroidota bacterium
ACAGAACAGAAGCCGAAGATGTATTTGGAAGATATTTTGACAAGTCTAACGTCCATTATGAAAAATTTATCAGCCTCCCAAGAAGTGGAAACGGATTTGTGTTGATGAATTATTTTGATCAGCAATATCCAATATTTAAATTACTAATAAATAAAATTGAATCTGGTGAAACGATGAAACCAGTCAAGAAAGAAGTTAATCCAAAAACATTAAAAGTTGCCGGAGGAAAGACAATTTTTATCAGCCATGCAACAAAAGACAAAGAAATCATTGATGCCTTTGTTGATATCATAATACATGGCGCTTTGAGTGTTTCGATTGACAAAATATTTTGTGTGTCAACAGATGGAACAAAAATAGAATCAGGAGCTGACTGGCGAGATACAATCAACGAAAGTCTACTAAGTGCGAAAGTCAATTTTTTAATTATTACCCCCAACTACAAAGAGAGTGAAGTTTGCTTGAACGAGATGGGGGCTTCCTGGGTAACAAGCGCAACTGTTCTACCTTTAATTGTTGACCCGATTAATTATAAAACTGTTGGCATAATCCAAGAACCAAAACAAATTGAAAAACTCCTGGACGAAAAAAGTCTTGACCGTATAAAAGACCTTGTACAAGAGAAACTTGAAATACCGTCTGCACTGATTAGAAGTGATAGATGGACCGCAAAAAAAACAGAGTTTCTACTTAGAGTTAAGAAATATCTTGCTTCAAATCCATTTGAAGTCCCAATGGATAGAAATTCTTTCGATCAGCTCGTCAAAGACAAAAAAGCTTTAGAAGAGACAATCAGCAATTTAATTGAAGAAAAAGCAGAACTTGAGGATTTAATATCAGAGCTCAAAAAAGTAAAGGATAAAGCTGAAGTTGCAGATGTAATTAAAAAGAATAAACCTTCATCACAGTATCATGAATTTGAAGAATTATGTGAAATTGTAACAAAGAAATTAGCTCAGAATGATAGGATTATAAACGGAATTATTTTCAAATGCTACTCAGGGAAAGAAGTAACAATTAAATGGGACGGTAATGAAGAACAACTTGATGAAGCTTTAGCCAACGATTATATCAATGAGGAATTAGAAGTTAAATGGGATACAACAACTGAAATGCGAAGTCTCTACCAAGCCTTAAACAAGGTCTCAAAATTCTTGGATTCGAATCTCAAAGATGAATTCCTCGACTTATACGATGAAAATTACTCTGCACCAATGGACATAAACAATAAAAAGTTCTGGATTGAAGCATTTGAAGCATCAATAAGTTTTACCTAAAATCTGGCAATTTCTGAATAAAAGTTTGTTTGGATCCATGACTTTTCTCCCTATGTAAGAAAATAGGGCAGCCGCCAACACGGGCTAATCGTGATTGGTTTGCAAACGCACAAGGCCCACCACAAACCAACCACGCCTTGCCCGGGAACGTTACCGCCAAGTGTAAGAAAACCGACACAGTGGACAATAAAAAGCAAAATCATGGAGATATTGATGATTCCTATATGACATCCGACTAGATATTGATAAATTTAGACTTTAAAACAAAAC
>CAIMVD010000121.1 GCA_903844815.1 uncultured Bacteroidota bacterium
AATTGATAACAGCCTTTACGGCCTTCACGAAGTTTCTCTCCTGTCTCTGTTACATTCAATCCTGCTTCGTCCGACCGGTTCCGGAAGCCATCCTTCATTTTTGTCGCCTTCACATCCCTTCTCCAAAAAAGAGGTCAATTGCAGCAAAAAAACATGAGAAATTTCATGCTTTTGCGAACCCGCAGGAACTCCGAACTTCTACTGGAAGCTATAATCTTAATAATCTGACATATACAAAGTTCATAGAAAACTCCGGGTTGACTTTTTTGGTACTCAGGTTGACCACTTTTGTACAAAAGTCAACCAACAATCTCAGAACAGAGTGTTATATTGCTGCGAAACAAATCAATAATTTATGAAGAGAATCATTAAAGCAACCCTGTTGGCGGCCTGCCTTTTGGTATCCCTGGTTTTGAACGCGGCCGGGAACAATTGACATAGAGGAGTAAATGCTTACTATTTTGATTGAACATGCTGAATTTTAATCTCAGAATAGCCGAAATCATGAATAAATCAGAAGCATTCAATATTTTCAGTAAACCGGCAACTTCCGCTCAGGAATTTATTATTGGCAGTTGCAAATCATGCATAATGTTTTACCTGTGGTGGTATCCGTAGAAACTATAACTGAAGCTTTTTTGGATCAGTTATTATGGCTAAGATGATTGTTAAAAAATTATATCTCCGTTGCTTCGAGCATCCCATTTAATCATTTACCCTCAAAATGAATATTAATAATGTAAAACATAAAATAAGAATCATGAAATGTTATTCAAATAAATTTACAATCCTAGTCCCACTCCTAATTGGCATAAGCACCAGTTGCCATAAAGATGATTGGAAGGAAATAATACTCAATAAGACTGAGATTCCGGATTGTGGCTGTAATCAGAAAATATTAAATCATTATGAAAATTATCAAACAATAGTGTCTTCCATCAAAGACTCAACAATCTGGAATTCAGATATATTTGATGCGATATTATTCAATCCAGATTCAAGCAAAAGTATATTTGTTGTTAAGAATTATAACATGGTAGCAATAAGTACCATTTGTAATTTTCCAAATGAAATGAAAAGCTGGAATTTAACAAATCAAAATTCCATAAATGTAATTGTAAGCGGTGACTTCTATGAATCTTGCAAACCCTTGTTTAGCACAACCAACATCACACATTCTGATTTTAAACTAACTAAATTTTGCATAGAAAAATGAAAAAGTTTGTTTTATTACTAATTTCATTAATAGGTGCCTTTTTAACTCTATCTGGGCAATATCCCTCAATTTACGACTCATCTGGGAAGAAAGTAATATTTACTCGAATTGACAGTCTGGTCTTTGTCAAATTCCATTCCACGCTAACTCAAAAAGAAAATCAGAGGTTCATGGATACTTATTCTTTAAAAGAAAAATCAAGTTTATCTTATGATTCAATAAACCTAATTAAATTATATTCTGTTTCAAAACCAGAATTAGTCAATAGTATGAAATCAGCCAGTGAAATTGAATTTGCTGATTTTGCCATCAAATATTCGGACGGTATCCTACAAGGCTTAACAAATCAAATATTTTTCAAACTTAAAAGGAGCGTCAACTATTTTGAAATAGAACAAATTCTCAAGAGTTTTGCAATTTCTAAGATAGAGCCAACAATTTTCAACGACTCAATATTCATTATAACCCTTCCCTCGGGTTCAACAATTAACTCATTGGAATTCTCAAATTTGCTTTTTGAAAAAGGCATAGTAGAATTTGCAGAACCAAACTTCATTCGTTATTTATTCCCGACGACATCCGACCCATATTATCCACAACAATGGGCCATTCATAATAATGGTCAATTTGGAGGAACTTCAGGTGCAGATACGAAAGTTCAAGAAGCTTGGACTTTTACAAAGGGATCGTCATGCATTAAGATAGCTGTATTGGATGTGGGTGTTGACCTAACCCATCCTGATTTACAGGTAAATTTACTTACAGGATACGATGAAACCGGGCTCTGGAGTAATGGAGGAGCAAGAGGAAATGAAGCTCATGGCACTTGTGTTACCGGGATCATTTCTGCAATTGAAAATTACTCTGGCGTAGTTGGAATTGCCCCTTTATGCAAAATTATTCCAATCAGAATAGCTATAGAAGATGCATTTGGTAACTGGATTACTACTGATAATCAAATTGCTTCAGGGTTTTATCATGCATGGCATGACGCCAATGCTGATATAATCAACAATTCCTGGGGTGGAGGAAGCCCATCAACAACAGTAACCAATTCGATTAATAATGCCATCATTAACGGGCGAAATAACAAAGGTTGTATTGTTGTTTTTGCCTCAGGAAATTTTAATTCATCCGTCAGTTATCCAGGTACACTTGAAAATGTAATCTCAGTTGGTGCATCAAGTATGTGTGATACAAGAAAACGAAGTAGTAGCAATCCTAATCTGCTTAACCCTGGAGTCAGTCCTGATTCTCAGGGTGTATCTTGCGATAATGAAAATTGGTGGGGTAGTAATTACGGCAACGAACTTGATATTGTAGCCCCTGGGGTTCATATTTATTCGACTGATATTCAGGGAGTAAATGGCTACAATTCAAATGGAAATATAAATACAAATTACTATGATTTGTTCAATGGTACCTCATCTGCAACACCACATGTTTCAGCAATTTTAGCCCTAATTCTTTCAGTTAATCCGGCATTAACCCAATCTCAGGCGAGGCAGGTACTAGAATCAAATACTGACAAAATTGGCAATTACACTTATTCAGCTTCAACTGGGCATCCAAATGGTACGTGGAATGCTGAAGTCGGATATGGTAGGGTAAATGCTTTTAAAGCATTGTCTGCTTTAATTGGGGGGCCAATAGTCGGCAATTCTCTTGTTTGTAATTCCACTAACAGTTCATTTACTTATACCAATGTTCCTGCAAATTCTTCGGTATTTTGGAGTAAAAGCAGTAATATTGAAGAAGTTAGTGGGCAAAATACAAACACATATACAGTCAAGGCTAGTGTAAATAGCTCCGGTGATGGATGGATAATGGCAAGTTTAAACTCAGCCTGTACCGGATTAACATATCCAATTTGGGTTGGAACTCCTCAAATAACAAATCTAAAAGTAGATGGTGGAACATATTATCCGGGAATGCAGGTTTGTCCGGGTAATCACTGGCTCAGCGTTACTCCAATCGGAGGGAATGCAGGTACCGCTACCTGGACTGTTCCTTATGGCATCCCGTATTTCGCTGGCACTAACACATTGAATTTTACTTTCCCATCTGCATCAAACGGTGTTTCTATTTCAGCAAAATCGACTAACTCATGCGGTACTGGAACAAATGCAAATTTCTACCTGATCAGGAAATCTTACGGCTGTACTGGTTCTTATGCAATGACCATTTATCCAAATCCGGCGTCTGACAATATTACGATTACGTTAAATGAGGAGGCACTAATACCTCCTGCTGATAGTGTGCAGAGTATTTCCGGTCGTACTCTTTCCACTAATTATGTAAAAACATCTGATGAAGCTACTTATACTGTTAATATTTATAACAGCCAGAGCTCGTTGGTATCATCCGTAACAAAGGCGGGTAAGAGTTTCAGTGTTCCTTTAATAAACATGCAGGATGGCACATATATTGTCGAAGTAACCGATGGTAAAAGCATTTTCCGGCAACAATTAATAGTAAAGCGCGACTAAGATTCTATTTCATAAACAAATTGTAACCCTTACTCCAGAACTTCAAATTACAGTAACCTTCAGAAATCCCCGGGGACATAAATATCTGTGTCCTCCGGGGTTTTTCGATGTCAAATATGGTTAATCAAGGGATTTAAGTCTTATTTCGATACCGGTTTTCCTGATTTCATGTATAAAAGGGTTATCAGAATTGCAATCCTGCGTTGAAAGCGGATGTGGCTCAATTCTGGAATCAAACCTTGAAGCCAGCAACATTAATTGAACCTGTATTTCAAATTTTTCAGAATCTTTCAGATTATCAATTATCAATGCTACATCAATGTCACTCTCGGCCCTTTGAGTGTTATTGGCAAATGAGCCGAAGATAAATGCGGTTACAAATCCCGTGGTTTGATTTGCAACAGCTGAAATATATTGCCTTACGATATTATCAGTTTTTTTATCCATAGTCTGTAAATTTTAAGGTTTTCAATCCAGGCTGAGGTAAATTCAGGAGTACATTTCCGCTGAAAACTCATTTTATAATCGTCATTTCGTGCATTAATATTAAAAGCTGTTACAGTCAAAAAGAAAATTTTCTGGTCTTCTGTTAAATCCAGTTTACATTTTTCTGCAAGACGCAACAGATTATGGATATATGGTGGATAGTCATTATTTGTCCCTGCATAAAGCGCTTTAAGTAATTTTTCAATCATTAAGAGACCAACAAACAGAGCCCAGCTGAATCTTTTGGCCTCAAAAATTGCAAGCATGGTATCGAAGTCATCATCTGAACTGTCAACCCAATATAGAATCAACTTATCTCTGTCAAATTCCTTTCGTTCCATTCTTCAAATTTACTAATTATTTATTCAGCTACTTACATTACATGGAAGTAACCTTTACTTCCATGCCGGTTACGCAGACTGTTTAATTCATAACTCCATCGCCCGGCCTGATTCGGAAACCATCCCACAATTTTGTCTTCTTCACAACTCTGTTCCGAAAATAAGGTCAATTCCAGCAAAAAAGCATGAGAAATTACATGCTTTTGCGAACCTACAGTAACTCCAAACTTCTACTGGAATCTATTATCTTAATAATCTGACATATACAAAGTTCATAAAAACTCCAGGTTGACTTTTTTGGTA
>CAIMVD010000122.1 GCA_903844815.1 uncultured Bacteroidota bacterium
CAGATACATTGTTTCTGTCGGATGAAGTTATAAATATTGAACTAAGATCTGATTTTTCGGCAATTCAGAAGGACAGGGTTGGAGATCCTCAAAATCATGACGGGGAACTGATCTATCGTACGGCTGAGGGCAAAGAAATCATGCTATCTGTAAAGGTAATGGCCAGAGGGAATTTCCGGCTTGATCCTCAGAACTGTGGTTTTCCCCCTCTTTCCCTGAATTTCAAAAAGGGTGAGGTTAAAAAGACCCTGTTCGATAACCAGGATAAGCTTAAACTTGTTACTCCATGCCAGTACGACCGTTATGTGATTGATGAATATCTCATTTATAAAATGTATAACCTGATAACTGAGAAGAGTTTTAAAGTAAGACTCGTAAATGTCCTTTATTTCGACACAGGTAAGGGCAAAAAACTCTTCGAAAAGTACAGTTTCTTTATTGAGCACGAAGACCAGGTTGCCGAAAGAAATAATTCTTTCGAAATTAATAAGGTCCTCACGCCATATTCACTTGAAAGTGAATCATTCAGAAAGATGGCTGTTTTTCAGTACATGGCGGGAAACAAGGACTGGTATATAACATCAAGGCGCAACGTGGTGATCATGCAGCCCAATGATACAACTCTTACACCCTATGCGATACCTTATGATTTTGATTTTTCTGCCTTTATAGATGCTGATTATACAAAGCCAAAAGATGTTCCTGTGGAATATCTGGCTACAAGAAGGGTATATAAGGGTTTGTGCTATACTAATGCAGAGTATAATGAGGTATTTGCATATTTTAAGTCGATGAGGTCTCTTTTTGAATCCGCTATCGATGATATGCCAATGATATCAAAGTCAGACAAGATTGCTCATCACGGGTATTTAAACAGTTTCTACAAACTCATAGAGAGTAAAGAGATGATTCAGCAGGAATTCATCGATAAATGCGAAACCAGGAAAATGTATAATCTGCCTGAGAATTAGATGTATAAATGGCTCTCTGTCACTCAGCGAAATAGGTTCTTCTGGGGATTAATCCCTTCTGCCGCAGCCAGCGGAAAATATTTTTAATGATTAAACGCAGGTTAAGGAAAATTAAATCGATTCCTGTCAAAATAGAAAAGAGTGTCTTCATCGGCAGAGCTGTTAAAATATAAAATTCTCTTGTTTCAGAAATAACCGCCAAAATCGTGCCATAATTGTAAATATCACAAAAACAGATATCTGGCAAAATGCCAGGACTAAATCATTATCAAAAAGAGATACAGTTGTTGCATTCTGAGAATTATTTTTGATGTTGTATTAAGTTTTTAAGTACCCTTTTTCCGGCTGTTTTCGATCCGGGATATAATAATAACCAATCTTAGACCTTCAGTATAACTATTAGCGCAGAGAATTTAATTGTCTTCCCCCTTTTTATTATCTTTATTTGCTTAAGTGA
Organism: uncultured Bacteroidota bacterium; assembly: GCA_903844815.1. GTDB lineage: Bacteria > Bacteroidota > Bacteroidia > Bacteroidales > VadinHA17 > LD21. The sequence continues at coordinate 1,429 of CAIMVD010000122.1, forward strand.
ATTTAGCAGGGGACGACTGTTTGATAAAAAATAAAACTTATGGAGAAAAAATTTATTGCATTTGATGTACTGGAGGAATTCATGGTGAAGGTGATGGGCAAGGCCGGAATTACTGAAAATGATGCAAGAATAGTCAGCGATGTGTTGCTTCAGGCCGATAAGTTTGGCTTTGACTCCCATGGTGTAAACAGATTCAAGCCTATCTATCTTGACAGGATCAAGGATGGTACCCTTTATACAGTAACAAATCCTGAGATAGTAAAAGAAGGTCCGACTACTGCAGTAATCGACGGGCATAACGGGATGGGGCATGTAATCGCACATATGGCAATGAGGCTGGCCATTGAAAAGGCCAAAAAATACGGTATGGGTATGGTAGCTGTCCGTAATTCCAATCACTATGGTTTTGCAGGGTACTATCCGCTTATGGCTGTCAGGGAAAATATGATAGGCATAACCGGGACAAATGCACGTCCATCAATAGCTCCGACTTTTGGCGTTGAGAACTTGCTGGGGACCAACCCGATGACTTTTGGAATGCCAACCGATGAGGATTTTCCTTTTCTTCTCGACTGCGCCACTTCGATAACTCAGAGGGGGAAGGTCGAACTCTATGCAAGAGAAGGAAAGGATCTGCCAAAGGGATGGGTCATTGACAGGAATGGCGAAAGCAAAACCGATTCGCGTGAAGTGCTTGAAGATCTTATAGCAGGCCGTGCTGCCCTGACACCACTGGGCGGAGTTGGAGAGGAAACCGGAGGTTATAAGGGTTATGGTTATGCCACTGTTGTGGAGATCCTCACTTCAGCTCTGCAGCAGGGAGCTTTTCTCAGGATGCTCACCGGCTTTAAAGACGGGAAGAAAGTACCCTATGCCACCGGACATTTTTTTATGGTAATGGACATCAATGCCTTTACCGATCCTGAGGACTTTAAAAAGACGACTGGCAACATCCTGCGCGAGCTCAGAGCTTCTGAGAAAATGCCGGGCCAGTCACGGATCTATACTGCCGGAGAAAAGGAGTATGACACATGGATGGAGAGAAAGGATAAAGGGGTACCTTTTAATGCGGAATTGCTGAAAGAATACAGGGGAATTTGTGAAGATTATGACCTGAAGGAATACCTTCATTATTTCGAAGGCTGAGAAGGTTCAGCGGATTCGGTTGAAAATAAGTTCGGTAGTTGTTCCCTCATTTTCCCTGCTGTTTATTATCATTTCAGCCTTCTGGAGTTCTATAATCTGATTTACCAGGGTAAGGCCGATTCCGAATCCTCCTATAAACTTGACATTAGAGGCCCTGCTGAAGGGTTTGTATATTGCTTCAAGTTCGCCCTGAGGTATCCCGATTCCCTTGTCGGTGATTATTATTCTTATTTGAGCATCTGTGATAACGAATTCAACTCCGATATCTTCATTTGAGAACTTGCAGGCATTATCAAGAAGGTTTTGAAAAGCAATCTCAAGCAGTCCGTAGTTGCCGTTTACAAGCAGGTCGGCCCCCTGTTCGGGATACAAGATTTTGGGAATTATCCTCTGCCCATGATATTTTGACTGGATCTGCCGGATAGCATCGAAGACAACCTCGTCAATCCTGACATCAGTGTAGGCTATCTTCATGTACCTGTTTATCTGGGCAAGCTCAAGCAGGCTGTTTATTAAGGCATTCATTTTCCGGAGATCGCTCGCCAGGCCGGTAAGATGCGCTACATATTCATCCTTTTTTCTTTCACGGTTGAGTATATAATCCGTTTCCCCGATCATTATTGTAAGCGGGGTTCTCAGTTCATGCGATGCGTTGTGAACGAATTCCTCCTGATTCCTGAAAGCTATTTCCAGATTGGTGAGCATCTCATTGAAGGTAATAGCCAGTTGCTCCAGTTCGTCCTTGCCTTTTCCTTCATTCAAACGGCTGTTCAGTTTCAGGGAGTTTATCTCTTTCACGCTCTGCACTATCCGGGAAATAGGCTTAATGGCTTTCTGGGAGAAAATATAAGATGTTAATACTGATAGGAGAATGCTGAATAGAATGCTCCAGAACAATATGACCCTGAGCTCGGCCAGATTTTCGGAACGCGACCGGTCATGCCCGGTGACATAAACGTAATAAATCTGATTATTGAAATTGTGCCGGTAACAGACCGCATCCATGCCGGCAAGGGAGAAATAATTGATCCTGTCATGAGCAGCATTATACTTCATGGCCTTCATGGAGAGATACTGAACATTGTTGCTGTAAACGATTTTAAAAGCAGAATCAGTAAGCACAATTTCCTCTTTTTCGCGCGATATTGCCGACTGGTGAATTTTTTTCAGCAGAGAGGTATCAACTTCTGTAACATTAATAAGAAGGACGGCTGTTTGTTTGGCGTTTTCAAAAAGACTTGCCCTGAATTTATCAAGCTGGCTGGAATAGGAGAAGTAATAAACCAATCCCGAGAAGAAAAATAATATTCCGGCGACAATAATTGTGAACTGAACCGACAGCCTTGTTTTTATATTCATCGCCTATATCTCTTTCTCGCTGCAATAAAACCCGAATCCGAATTTGGTATGTATCAGTTTGGGATAAAAATCCTTATCGATCTTTTTTCTGAGATAATTGACATACACATCGATTATATTGGTGCTGGGATCAAAATCTATTCCCCATACCTTTTCGATTATGAACTCCCGTGAAAGAAGTTTTTCCTTGTTTCTGAGGAACATTTCAAGAAGTTGTGACTCCTTGGCTGTCAGATCGATCTTCTTACAGGCCCTTGTAACCGTTTTGGTATCAGGATCCATTTCAAGATCTGCTAAACCCAGTTTTTTTGAGCCCGGAGCTTTAATATCAGATCTTCTGAGGAACACATTAACCCTGGCAAGTATTTCCCTGAAGTCGTAGGGTTTAACAACATAATCATCAGCACCGGCGTCGAACCCGGCAATCTTATTGTCGGGAGTACTGAAGGCTGTGAGCATTATAATTGGGATCTTGCTGTTTGTCTGCCTGATCTCCTTGCACAGGTCATAGCCATTGATCAGAGGCAGATTAATGTCGAGGATGATCAGATCGTACCTGTTTTTCTCAACCAGCTCTTTGCCGACATAGCCGTCATAAGCAATCTCGGCGCTAAGTCCCGAATCTTCAAGCTGTTTTTTAAGCAGTTCAGCAAGTCGTTGTTCATCTTCAACAATCAAAACATTTATTTTCTCCATTTTGACTTCTTTCGTTGCGAATTTACAACAAACATATAAGGTATCCTTATTTTAAGGAGTTTCTAATAACCTTCTAATCACTTTCTAATTATTCGAAAGAATAAACATCCGTACATTTGTATTGTTCAATGTCAGAGAATTACTTCCTGAATGTGACGGAAGAAAATGACTGAAGGATTTGAAAGAATCCGGGAACTTTAAGAAAGACCTTTTTAAGCTTAGTTAAATATTATTTTGATTCTTCAGAAAACGGTTGCCTCAGATGATGAGGCAATCGTTTTTTGTATGGGGACTTCCCCCTTTGTGAGGAAGTATAAATATGATCAATATTACACCTTTTTTTGGAATAATTTTTGCTGTTAATATTGAAAGCCCGGATTACTGAAACAATTGTAATTGATTTGCGGATGAAAAATCTATTATTCCTTGCCTTATTGGTTAGCTTTATAGCCGGTTGTGAACAAAATCCTGTCAATGGATCTGAAAACATCAGAGATTCTGATTTTATCGCAACGATTGTCGGATTTGACCTGAACTGCTCTACCTGCGTTTTGGAATTCCCCGATGACAACTCTCAGATAAAAAAAGAAATAGGACAGAGTCCCAATAATTACTACCAGACAGTTAATCTGGGCAGGGGAGATTATGAGCCAGGGCAAAAGGTCAGGGTTAAGCTTAGAAAAACAGAGGCTGATGAAGTAACTCCCTGCATCACATTATATCCTTCATTTAGTTATAAAAGTGTTTTCATAACAGAATTTGAAGATTTTAGCAACATAGTTTTCAGTGATACGATTAAACTGTCCTACAAGGATTGCTTATATGATCCGGCAGATCATTTTTATATCTGTCTCGATTCGGTTCTGAATGATTCCCGTTGTCCCACAGGTGTAATGTGTATCTGGGAGGGGAATGCGGAGGTAAAATTTAAATTTGAAAAGCTTAATGAAAGTCCTGTGTATTTTAATTTAAATACTAATATGAGATTTATACAAGATACTGTAATTGAAAGATTTAGTATTTCTCTAATTGATCTAAGTCCCTATCCCGAAATTGGCATTAAACATTCCCCAAATCTCTATAAAGCCAGGCTGATCATAAAAAAGAATTGATATTCTCCTGATGAGGCTTTGTAATAACCCTGCCGTTTTCACTCTTTTTAATTAAATTTACAAAATAATAAGATATTTCTCATGTTCTCTTTTTAGCAGCGATAATTATATAACACGATGGGTATTGATGTCCGGACACTGGTTTTAATTATAGGGATTTCTCATCTCATTCAGGTGCTGGTGCTTTTCAATCAATTTAAAGCAAATAAAAATACAGAGGGTCCCGGATGGTGGTTACTGTGGAGTGCTGCAGAGGTTTTAGGGTTTGTCGTTATTCTCCTGCGGAATATCCCATCACTAGTCCCGGTTATGATAGTATTTCAGAATATTATAATATTTTCAGGAACAATTTTAATCTATATAGGGATAGTCCGGTTCTTTAACAAAAAGGTAAATTGGACATTCATCGGTTCTTTTTTTGTCAGTTTTGTAATGCTGCATCTCTTGTTCATTTTTGTTAAAGATGATTTCACATTGCGTACCTTTAATTTTGATGTTTATGTTTCCGTAATTGCTTTTTTGACGGCAATAACAATTCATAAAAATAAAACCGGCTCAATAGCTCTGACTGCTAATTTTAATGTAGTAATCTTCCTGGTGCATGGATTAGTTTTCAGTGCACGGGCCATAATGATCCTGTCAGGAGTTCATGTTTCTGATATGTTTTCTCAGTCTCTTTTCAATCTCCTCCAGTATTTTGATGCTCTGATCGTTGGACTCCTCTGGACTTTTGGATTTATAATTTTGCTAAACCAGAAGCTGAATGCAGAAATCTCCGAAGTAAAAGTCCGCTTCGAAAAAATTTTCAATACGAGTCCTGATGCAGCCTTGATTTCCCGCCTGAGCGATGGAAGGATTGTTGATTGCAATGAAGGTTTTACCAGAATATCGGGATATACAAAGGAAGAAATCATAGATAAATCCTCCCTTGATATTAATATATGGAAGAATCCTTCCGATCGTATTGAAGTAGCAAAAATGATTCGGGAAAAGGAATTTTTCGAAAATCTGGAAATCCCGTTACAACGAAAAGGCGGAGAAGGCATTACAGGATTAATGTCAGGAAAGCTTTTGACTTTCAATGGAATTCCGCATATTATAAGTCTTACGCGTGACATTAGTGATAGGAAGATAGCAGATCAGATCATTAAACTTAAGAATGAGGAACTTTTAAAAATTAGTGCCGAGAAGGACAAGCTGTATTCAATAGTTTCCCACGACCTGCGTAACCCCTTTCAGGGTTTTTTGAGCCTGACAGAAATGTTGGATGAAGAATTGTCGGAATTATCAATGGATGAACTCAGGGATATTGCAACCAGACTGAAAGATTCTGCTTCCAACCTTTTCCTTTTACTCGAAAACCTGCTTAAATGGTCGAGAATGCAACAAGGCTTAATCCCTTTTAATCCTGAAACATTTCAATTGCTATCAAGCGTTGAGGAAAGCATAGCAGCAACAATGGAATCCGCAAAAATTAAGGGAATTGAGATTTTCATCAATATTCCTGATCATTTAAGATTTTTTGCCGATAAAAACATCCTGCAAACAGTAATAAGAAACCTGGTAACCAATGCTGTTAAGTTCACTCCAAGGACAGGTAGTATACATATCTCAGCTAAAAAATTGATAGAAAATAGTATTGAAATTTGCGTAAAGGATTCAGGTATCGGAATGAACCCCCAAATGTTGGATAATTTATTCAGGCACGATGTTCAAACGAACAGGGAGGGGACTGAGGGAGAGCTTAGTACCGGATTGGGTCTTTTGTTATGCAAAGAGTTTGTTAAAAAAAATGATGGCAGAATTTGGGTTGAAAGTGAAGAGGGAAAAGGCTCAGCATTCTATTTCACCATTCCTGAAAGTAAAGAACAAATATTGTAACATGCAAAGTTAGTGAAACACGGAATTTGTAAAGTGAAGAGCTTAAAGATTAAATATCAGATTCTGCTGTTATCGGGACTTTTATCAGGTCTTGCAAGTTGTTCCGGGCCGCATCAGTCTCTATCAACCAGAAATACCTTTGATATCGGAGGGAGAAGCAGGAAATATTTACTCCATCTGCCCGGTGATCTTAAAAACAATGCTCCGTTGGTATTTGTGTTTCATGGTTATGGTGACTCTTCGGAAGGAATATGCAAGTTCACAAAAATGGATTCTATTGCCGATAAATACGGTTTTGCGGTTTGCTACCCTCAGGCTACTGTCGGTCCCGATAGTCTCCGATCGTGGAATGTAGGTTATTCTAACTATGGGATTGACGATATGGGCTTTATTAGCGGACTGGCTTCCTTTTTACAGAAGAAGTATAAGCTGAGCGATAAAAATACTTTTTGCACGGGAATGTCGAATGGAGGTGATATGACTATCCAGATGGCCTGTTTAAGACCCGGACTGTTCAAGGCCGTTGCTGCAGATGTGGGTTGCCTTATGTACTGGCTTTACGATTCATGTAAGATAACAAGAATTGCCCCGGTTTTTATGATTAACGGAACCAGCGACAGTACTACTTTTTGGGATGGAGAAAAAAATTATCCGGCAATTGGTCCGAATGGTTATATGGGTACCAGGCAAATGGCGGATATATTTATCGGTTTAAACGATTGCATGCAGGTTAAAACAGATACTTTGCCCAATATAAATAAAAACGACAAAAGTATTGTTGTTCGCGAGAAACATACCAACTGTGCCGGTAATTCCCAGGTATGGTTGTATTCAATTGTCGGTGGAGGCCACGACTGGCCCGGTTCAAGCGGCAATATGGATTTCACGGCAAGTGAAGAAATCTGGAAATTTTTCAGACAATTTGTTGAATAATTAAATTCTCAATGGTTGACTATACCTCTTCAGATAACAGCGTAAAAATCGTTCAAAACGACGCAATCTCCTTCCTCAGAAACCTTCCGCCGGATAGCATTGATCTGATTGTCACTGATCCCGCATATTCCGGGATGAATAACAAGTTGAAACTCGGGAAGGGGAGGATAGTCGGGAAATATTCTGAAAAAGGGGAGGAGAATGCAAAATGGTTTACTGAATTTGAGGATACCGAAGAAAACTATAAATTATTTCTGGAAGAGTGCCGGAGAGTATTAAAGAAATCTACCGGCCATATTTACATAATGTTTGATTCATTCTCGTTACTCACATTAGCCCCGGTTGTCAGAAATTATTTTGACGTGAAAAATATCATAACCTGGGACAAGGTTAATATGGGCATGGGTCATTATTTCAGAAGGAGGCATGAATATATTCTTTTTGCTACAAACGGGAATAATCAACATATCAGAAGCAGAAGTTTCCCCGATGTATGGAGATTTAAAAGGATACATAAGGCTGCATATCCAACTCAGAAACCGGTTGAGGTATTTCAGGCCATGATTTATGCAAGCGCTTCAGAAGGGGATACTGTATGTGATCCTTTTGTGGGAAGTGGTTCATCAATAATTGCCGCCTTGAAAAACAAATGCAAATTCATCGGTTGTGACATATCAGAAAAGTCAATTGAAGTTTGCAGTGAAAGAGCAGATAATTTCCTGCTTAACAATGTTGATATACTGCAAAAAAAATCCTCAGCAGTTGATGGAATAGTATTTTGGGAATAGTATCAGGCAATCAATGGCGCCGGGGTAAAAAAGCAAAACAGCCATGTTGGATTATAATCCAATGGCGTTTAGTTAAGGAATATTTTTACCAAACATGAAAAGAATATTTTACCACAGGGACCACTCTACTATTCTTGTGTTTTTACCCCCCAACCCCCCAAGGGGGGATTTAAGAACACCCCCCCTGGGGAGCAGGGGGGTAAAATGTGGGAGTAAGAAACTGATTACCCGGGCTTAACTAAACAACATTGGATTATATTCTGTCAAAAAATGATGCGTTAAATTTTAATTCCTATTATTAAAATATCATCAATCTGAGAATTTTCGCCTTTCCATTTCTCAAATTCAGAATCAAGCATCAGCCTTTGCTCAGCCATTGGTTTTGAATTCAGGCTTTCAATAAGTTTCCTGAATTGAGAATACTTATATTTCTTACCATTGGGCCCGCCAAACTGGTCAGGAAAACCATCAGAGAATATGTAGAATGAGTCACCTTTCTCAACCTTAATGGAATGATTTGTGAATGGCGACATTGCACCTGAAAACGAAACAGGCTCCCTGTTCGCTTTTACTTCAATGAGGGCTCCGTTCTTAATCACAAACAGGGAATTTTTTGCTCCGGCATAGTTAATTACCGATTGCTTAAAGTCGATGGAAACAACTGCTATATCCATTCCGTCATGCATTTCATTGCCGTCGGCCGAGTGTTTAAATGCTTCAATTATCCTTTCCCTTAGTCTGTCGATGATTAAATTTGGTGACAGAATATGTTCCAGTTTGACTATATCGTCGAGGAAGGTGATCCCAAGCATGCTTAACAAGGCTCCGGGAACTCCGTGCCCGGTACAGTCGGCGCCGACAACGACAGCAGTTGAGTCTTGAAAATCAAACCAGTAGAAGTCTCCGCTTACAATATCGCGGGGTTTATAAAAGATAAAATAGTCACTCAGAATATCCCTGAAGTACTCTTCATGAGGTATGAGTGAAGACTGAATCCTTGCTGCATAATTAATGCTGTCAGTAAGATCTTTCTGCTGGCTTGCGATTAAATCATTCTGGCTCATCAAAAGATCGCGCTGATCAGTTATTTTATCTCTCTGGCCTTTAATTTCTTCCTTTTGTATTTCAATTTCCTTTGTCCTGTCCTTAACTGCTTTTTCAAGAGCAATTTTTTCAAGGATCAATTTTCTCTGTTTTATCCTGTAAAAAAGGAACAACCCTGCTATGGCTAAAATGATGTAACATATTTTGGCAAACATGGTTTTCCACCAGGGCGGCAAAATACTGAAAGTTATTACAAAGGGTGTTTTTGATGAAAATCCCATAATATTAGTGGTCCTGACTTTCAGTTTATATTTTCCGGGAGGCAGGGGTGGAAATCCGATTTTTGACGAGTTGCCATAATCGACCCAATTCTTATTAAGCCCTTCCAGCATTGCCTGATATGAAACAGTAAGCGGATCGGTAAATCCTGTAAATCCGAACATAAAGGAGAGATTGTTCTGGTAATTCTTCAAAATAAAAACCGAATCAGGATTAACCTCCCTTGCATTTATTTCAACTTTCCTGAGAATCGGATTAGGCGAAGCTTTGAGGTATAAGCTCAGATCAGTGGATAGCCTCGATACTCCATTCCTGGTGCCTAACCAGGCAAAGCCATTGTCGTCAAAATAAATACAATTAATACCGTCATCACAGATCCCCTCTTGTTCCGACAGGTAAAGCAACATATCCGAAACCGGATTGTAGACATACAGGCCAATCTGTGTGGCAATATAAATGTCATTGTTTTTATTGACCTTAATATCAGAGACAAGGCTTGAGTGAATAATGTCAGGAAGATTATAAGGCTTTACTGTTTTTTTATGGTCATAATTAAAGATGCCAGCGTTCGGTGTACCGATCACAAGGTTGCCGTTATTATCCGTCGCAAATGATCTTTGTAATACTTGGGGCATAACGGAAGCCGCTTTATATCTGTTGTTTATATCGAAGCTTAAAAGGACCGGATTATTGCCACGAGGTTCTGTCCCGATCCATACGGTATTCGATGGATCACAATAGAGTGCTGTAATATTTGAAACTCTAATACTGTCAAGCAGATTGTAAGAAGCAAAATTATCTTTTCCAATGGTACCGGTTACCAAACCTCCCGAAGTTCCTATCCAAAGGTTGTTTTTTCTGTCAATTTCGATTGCAGTAACCTGGCTCCCCTGGTTCCCCTCGAAAATAACGGAATTAATGAGAGGCTGTGATTCAAATAATGAGGTCTTCTGATTATACATAATGACCCCGGACTGGTTCGAACCAGCCCAGATATTACCGTTGATATCTTCCTTCAGGAACCGAACCTCCTTATTGAATGAATTATCCGGGTTGCGAAATATTTTTGATCTCCTGTCCGATCCGGGATCGTATTTTGAGATCCCCCCATTTGTGCCAAACCATATAGCTCCTTTTTTGTCTCCGATAATCGAATAAACATTAAGTCCCGGGAGGATTGATTCTTCATTAAATGAGACGATGGCGTCTCCCTTATAAACTGTAAGTCCGTTATTCCTGTCAACGATCAGAATATTGCCTTCGGCATCTTCGATAATGCCATAGATGGATTTTGCCTTCAGCCCGTTTGATTCCTTAAATTCGGTAAGGCTGCCCCTGTCAATCAGAGCAACACCTCCGGTCCATGTCCCGACCCACAATCTGCCACGGCTATCCTCAGTAAGGGAAGTAACCCAGTTATCTTTTGCTTCCAGACTTGGGATATTGATATTCTCAGTTCTGGCTTCAGTTTTTATATACTTAATAAGACCATGGTTATAGGTACCTAACCAGATATTGCCATCCTTATCCTCATCCATACAGGTGATAAAAATCTGGGGATTCAGATTTGGAAGGATGTAACTTTCAAATCTGTTTGCTTTTTTATTAAACTTGCGCAACCCCACATCTCCCATGCAGATATAGTCTCCGGACCTTGTAAGTTCCGATCCGTAAACCTGGTCGGATAGTCCCTCTCCGCCTGTGAATTGGCTTGATTTAACGTGTTTTATATCATTTACGGGGAATTCAATAAGAATTGCGCCATCGGCTACCGTGGTAATCCATAATCCATCATTAGATTTTGTAATGCTTGTGACATCCGAACTGATTACGAGTGAGTCGAATGAAGCTTTTTCAAAATACTGTCCGTTAAACCTTGTCAGGCCTCCGTTCAGGTGCCCGAACCAGATATTGCCATCCTGATCTTCAAGTATGCTTCTGACACCGCCTTCAGCCATTCCGTCAAGAATGCTGTAATTAGTTACTATAGTTCCGTCAATCCTTGTCAATCCTTCGGGAGATCCGAGCCAGTAATATCCCTTTTTATCCTGAATTACACAATATACCTTGGGAGGAATCCAATCATTGAAAGCCGGGCGCTGGAAATTATAAGTCTGGGCGCTGACCTTAAACGAAAGGGCATAGAACAGTAAGAAGAGCCTTAAAATCAGATTTCTATGTTTCATAACTGATTTTTAAATCAAAATTTATGACATGCTATAGTAGTATTTATCATCCAGGTTTTCCGGCCAAAATATAAATCAATCAATGAGTAAGATAATAAAAAATTACAATTATTACAGTGACAGGAATAAACTACTGAGACAGGCTCGTTTATCCGTTAAATAACTTTAGTGTGAAATAATAAATAGAAAATCCTCATTGTCTCTACCTGAATTATTAATAACTTTAAATGAAATTTGCCCGATAATGAAGAAGATTTTGAGATTATTCTTTCTGTTAAACCTCATATTTGTTGTTTCTGCCTGTAAGAAAGAAACAACTCCGGATCCCGATACTGACTATATGGTTTATTCCAACAGTAAGGGAATAATAGGAGCAAAGGGCGGAAAAATCATGTTTGCCGGTATTGAGTCACCCCTGAACGGGGCCAATGTTATTATCCCTGAGGGAGCTCTGTCAGAGAAAACAGAGATACGTCTTGAAATGGACAATTCAATCAGATCGACCCTCGACACACTTGCCAACATTCTTAGACTTGAACCTGACGGCCTTGTATTTAAAAAACCCGTTCAATTGAAAATGGTGAGAAAGGATCTGGCAAATCCAAGAGTATACTGTTTTTTGCCTGATTCTGATTCAGCAGAGGAAATTCATATTACATATATTGACGGAAACGACGGCTTCGTGACCGTCGAACTGAATCATTTTTCACTTTATTTTGCGACTGAGCGTGAAAATGCCGGATTCGATGCGAACCTTTCCCAGACACCTTCCTCCATGAAGGCTGACCTGAGTTTCGGAGGTGTTTTAAATGAAATCACGACTCTTTCCAGGATTCCTGTCAGGAAGCTGGCTGATCTTAAAAAGGCTGATATCACGAATGCTCTTGAAGCTATATCCTCCGTGGAACCGGCGATTATTGCGAATACCCTGCATGCAAATATTGAAGTTACACTGATGGAAGCCATCACACTGGGCAGTAAAGAGATTAAAAAACTTAATTTTGATGTATACAGACTTGGTGATAATGTCAATAATTTTAAAATTAGGGTTGTTCAAAATTACCCTGCCACTGGAAAGGTTTTTAATACCGGGATTGTGGATCTTCAGACTTTGGAAGATTTTTTCAGCGGTAAAGCCCTCGCATATAATTTTGGACTTAACTCTCTGCCAGGGAAAAAATATCAATTATCGCTTTCGTGGCTTTTGTTAGGAGGTGCTAACGGGGATCAGAAACTTACCTGCAGATACAAAATAAGTTCTTTCAACGATCACGTGCCATGGGTCTTTGGGTATAATATGTCGAGTGTTGATAACGATACCAATAATAACTTTATAAATGATTCTTATGATAAATTCATGGCGTATTAATTCTGCTTCTATGAATTATTTATTTAAAATATTTAGTTTCTGTAATATTTTAATCACAGTAGTTTTTTATTCATGTAAAAAGGAGGATTCAATTATTCTTTCCGAAGCACCAATCGTAATAACCTCCGTTGTGAGAAATATATACAGAACCCAGGCCGAGTGCGGGGCACATATGATATCAGTGGGGTCTTCCCCGGTAACCGGCTTTGGTATCTGCTGGAATACAACAGGTTCTCCAACGATAGAGGATAATTATACCTCTGATGGTATTATAACAGTACAATACGGGACTATACTCCGTTATTTAACCTCCAATCAAACATATTATGTAAGGGCTTATGCCACGAATGGTACCGGGACGAGTTATGGCGTTGAGAGGAAATTTACTACAAAGCCTTCCGGTTCAGGCATTATTTTTAATTCTGATTTAACATACGGGACCGTATCGGATATTGAAGGTAATGTTTACAAAACAATCAAGATAGGTACCCAGACCTGGATGGCAGAAAATCTAAGGACCACAAGGTACAATGATGATACTGAGATAGACCTTGTTGAGGACAGTAGTGACTGGATGAATACAGAAACTCCCGCTTACTGCTGGTATGAAAACAATGAACAATTGTTCGGGAATCTGTATGGTCCATATTATAACTGGCTGACCGTTTATACTTCCCGTTTGTGCCCGGCAGGCTGGCATGTGCCATCGGATGTGGAATGGAAAACGCTTGAAATGAACCTGGGAATGACGCAGGTGCAGGCAGATGCTGAAGGTATCAGGGGAACATCTGAAGGAGCTGCACTAAAAGAAGCGGGAACAAACAACTGGTTACCGGGCGGCATTGCCGGAACAAATGAGAGTGGTCTGACCGGGTTGCCAGGTGGTATTCGTTCAGCTTATTCAGGCATTTTTGATGTGGAGGGGTTAGTCTGCAGCTGGTGGACTTCCACTGGTTATTATCCGTATGGCGGGGTTGCATACAGTCGTTCCTTATTTTATGATTCATCGGGCATTAACCGTTATCTCCAGAGTTTAAATCTAGGCCTTAATGTGAGATGCATTAAGAATTAAGGGAAATATAAAAAGGACAATATGCAACATACATTTAAAATACAGACATTCTGCTCTTTACTGATTTTGATTGTTATAGCCGGATGCAAAAAGGAAGATCCCATTGAACCGGTTGTTGTAAAAACCTATCTTGTCGAAAATGTGAGAAGGACTTCGATCTCCATTAGGGGATCAGCAGACATCCCGGCTACCGATACTTTAATTGCAGTCGGTTTCTGCTGGAATACAAAAGGCGCACCAACATTGTATGATAATTTTTCATTTGATGGGACCTGGTATGAATTTAGCCGTGCCATCCAGGGTTTAACGCCTAATACTACATACTATATAAGAGCCTATGCCAGCTGTTTGAGAGGTGTCTTTTACGGAATTGAAAGGAAATTCACTACAATGCAAACCAGCACCGGCATCCGGTTTAATTCCGATTTAACTTATGGAACCGTTTCGGATATTGAAGGCAATGAATATAAAACAATTGTGACAGGGACTCAGACCTGGATGGCTGAAAATCTGCGGACAACAAAGTACAATGATAATTCTGAAATCCCACTTATTACCGAAAATGAAGAATGGCGCTACCATTTAAAAACACCCGGCTATTGCTGGTATGAAAACAATGAAGAGTATTATAAAAAGCTTTATGGCGCTTATTACAACTGGTATGCGGTGGGTAGCGGTAAATTGTGTCCTTCCGGATGGCATGTTTCGACTGATGAGGAGTGGAAAACCCTCGAAAAGTATCTGGGAATGGCACAAGGACCTCTGGATTCCTGGTGGGTAAGGGGTACATCACAAGGAGCAAAGCTTAAGGAAGCCGGTACAGAGAACTGGGCTCCCGGTGAGTTTGCCGGGACAAATGATACGGGTTTTACGGGTCTCCCGGCCGGTATCCGCGACGTATATAGTGGAGTATTTAGCGGAGAGGGAAGTTTCAATCTCTGGTGGACTTCCACAAGTCCTTATATCTCATGGGCAATAGCTCATGGTCTTGTTAACTATAGTTCAGGAGTAACCCGTGATTCCAAAGAAAAGGAATATGGTTTTAATGTGAGGTGTATTAAGGATTGAAAAAGGCCGGGAGGCATGATTATTGGGAATCTCTTTTCAGATATCTCCTGTAAGAAATATTAAATGTTGTTCCGCTTTCAGGCATTTTCAAAAGGCCTGCTGAAAAACTATTACCTGAAGAATTCAAACTGATGTCGACCCATTTTCGATCTGAAGGATACCAGAAATATTCTTTCCCCTTCAACTGATGGTTGGCGCCAAGAGAGATTCCGAGAATCATTGCTTCTGATAATTCAATATTACCTGTCACGGAGCCGGAAAATAAAACAGCATCCATGTTTGTGAACTCCAGCAAAGCATCTATTGACAAATCACAGTTCCTGTTAACTGAAAACCCCATATTACCCATAACATCTATAGCCGGAGTGAGAATCTTTACATTCGGTAATAGAATTGAAGGGTTCGGCGAAAAATTCCTTATATCATTAGCTAACAGACAGCTTCTGGCCTGCACTCCTGCAGAGGAAGAAAATAATCTGTTTCTGGTGTTGTACTTGATATTGAACCCGTTACTGAAAGTAATATTTCCGTCACCCGACACCGCAAAGCCATTACTTTGCCTGTCATTGATATTGTCGTAGAAACTGAAGGAGTTTACTATGAAGAACAGATCGACCTGTTGTTTCAGATAGGTTTCAAGAGTGAAGTTGCCAAAAGTATATTCAGGCATTCCAAAACTTGAAATATACCTCGGTACAGTCATCAGGCTGACAACCGATTTCCAGTCATTCTGTGGGTAAAGAAAATTTTTCTTCCGGGTATCTTCATTTAATGCAGCCTGCAGGGCAAAGGTATTTGAATGATTAAGAAAACCCGTGATTTTTTTCCTGTCGGTTCGTGAATACCAGGTTGCAAGGAAATACTTTTGCCAGGGATGATAGGTGCCCAGCGAAAATCTCATTTTGCCCGATCGTCCGGTGTTTTTCTCATAACTGATATCCGAATAAAACTCTTCATCATAAATGCCGTTAAATTGCCTGTATTCTTCCCGGGTAAGAAGATCTTCATCGAGGATCTTTCCGAACTGGGTTCGTTTGAAATCAATCGGTTCGGTTCTTTTGTTTTTATTGTTGAATTGCCAGATCCTGTAATTATTGCCATATAACCGGCCGCTGTTGAAGCCTGTAATATTTTCTTTTTCAATCACCCTGCCCCAGTCGAGTTCATAAACCTCACTTGTTTTAATCGGATTTATAAGTGAAATTGTAACATGCTGTGATTTATTGGTTGTCCAGGTTTGAAGGAAAATATACTCATCAAGATCAATTTTCTTCCCGGGATAAAAATGATCATACCATGTTTCACTCAATGATTTAAGCAGTTCCCTTCCTGTTGCATGAATATCGCGGCAGACCCCTGCTTTGACCCTGTAATCCTGTGCGCCGAGGGAATTAAGTATTTCAACTGATGTAACTATTCTTCTTGAAGCCTTGCCCGGATACAATCTTTTATGATCATAGTTTATCATATGACTCTCTTCCATCAATCCGGTAATAAATGGAAGGAAATCTTTTCCCAGATCAGAATAGCCCAGACCTATGAGTTGCCTGGTTCCTTCGATCATCGTTTGTCTGATTTCAGCATCACTGGTACTCTTAACAAGCATATTCCTCCATGCCCCGTAAAAAATCTCTTTTGAATCAACCGGAATTTCAGGATTTGTTAACTCGTCTGTCGTCCAGTTCTTTTTAAGAAAGCCGAATCCTTGCAGAATTGACGAGTCGTTATAACTGGCCGAAGTCAGATTGTTCTGCAGGGAATAACTGACCTCTACAGAATGTAAATTCTCATTAGCGTTTGTGAGAATATTATACCTCTTTTCAAATTTCGCCAGGTCGGGAACCATCTTGTAAGAGATGCTAAATGAATTTCTGTTATCACCAGATGTTGAATCGCGGCTAACTGTTAGTTTCCCTGTCTGTGAATAAGTGCAATTAATCACAAACAGGGATGCAATTATAAGGTAACAGACTCGCATTCGGAGTATCTTATTGTTAAAAAGAAACCCGGGAAAAACCATTTTACTAAACAGAGAAACCATAACTTAACAATCTTGTCAGTACTTCCTTTGAAAAACAAAGGTGTTGATTTCATATATTTTTTAAATTGCAGGAAGTAACAAATTCTCCTCCGAAGATAATAAAAAATAAAGCTATGAATGTATCACGCACTTTTGATCTGCTTGACAGATACAAGGAATTGTATGTCAAAGACGACGCCCTGTGCTTTAAGCAGAACGGAATCTGGACCAAATTCAGTACCAGGCAATACATTGAGTATTCTTACAATTTCTGCTATGGCCTTTACGAGTCAGGTTTAAGGAAGGGAGATAAAATCATTTCGGTTTCGTCAAACAGACCCGAGTGGAATTTTATTGATATGGGGATGTCAATGATCGGCGTTGTGCATGTTCCTGTTTTTACATCTCTTTCTACAACGGAATATGAATATATCATAAAGGAATCAGGGGCTAAGATGATAATTATTTCCGACAGAAAACTTCACAGGATATTATCTCCTGTTTTATCCGACAGCAGTTTGCCGGCCGGGGTTTTTACGTTTGATGATATTCCCGGTGCAAAAAGCTGGCTTGAAATAATTGACAAGGGAAAAAACTGCACCGGGATGACTAAGAGTGAAATTGAAAAAGTTAAAAAGGAAATAACTCCTGATGATATTGCAACACTCATCTATACATCAGGAACAACCGGGAAGCCAAAAGGAGTTATGCTGTGTCAGAGGAACCTGGTGAGTAACTTCATTTCAGCAGCCTCTGTATTTAACCTGAAGCCTTCCGACAAATACCTTAGCATTTTGCCTTTATGCCATGTGGGCGGGCGTTTGGGGAATTATCAGACTCAGTACAGCGGGAGTAGTATTTATTATGCGGAAAATATGGGCACAATAGCTGCAAACATGAAGGAGATAAAACCCGATGGTTTCGACGCAGTACCAAGGGTTCTTGAGAAATTTTATGAGGTAATAATTTCAAAAGGTAAAAATCTTAAAGGAATTAAGAAGGTCCTGTTCTTTTGGGCTGTAAATCTGGGGCAGAAATATAATCCATTTGGTGTGAACGGATTGGTTTATGAAATAAAGCATAAGATTGCCGACAAGCTTGTCTTCAGCAAATGGCGTCAGGCATTGGGAGGTAATGTGAGGATAGTTGGATGCGGAGGTGCAAGTCTTCAGGCACGGCTTGAAAGGGTATTCTGGGCTGCAGGTATTAAAATAATCAATATGTACGGACTCACGGAGACTTCGCCTATAATTACAATAAACAGAACTGAGAAAGGCAGAGTAAAACTTGGATCTGTAGGCCTGCCGATAGAAGGGGTTGAAGTAAAAATTGCCGGGGATGGTGAAATCCTTTGTAAGGGACCAAATGTAATGCCGGGTTATTACAATTCTCCCGGGCTGACAGAATCAGTTTTTGACAGCGGGGGCTGGTTCCATACGGGTGATATCGGCCACATTGATGAGGGAGGGTTTCTAATGGTAACTGACAGGAAGAAGGAGATTTTTAAACTCTCTAACGGGAAATTCATCGCACCACAGGTAATAGAAAATATCTTTAAAGAATCTCCTCTTATCGACCAGATAATGGTAATTGGCGAACATGAGAAGTTTGCAAGCGCCCTGATCTCACCAAATTTTAAGTATTTTGATGACTGGAAGGAGACAAAAAAAGTTTCCTTTTCAAGTACTGAGGAGCTTATTCATCTTCCCGAGGTTCTTTCAGTGTTTTCATCCGAAATAATACGGCTCAATAAACGTCTCAGTTCCTATGAAGGAATTAGCAGGTTCAGGCTTGTTAAAGATGTCTGGAGCCCCGAAACAGGTGAATTGTCTCCAACTCTAAAATTGCGAAGGCATTATGTGCAGGAAAAGTACAAGGTCTTCGTAGAGCAAATTTATATTAAATGATGTTCCTGTTAAAACAAATGATCCGATATGGAATTAATTAAAATTACCGACCGGAAAACGGAGAAGATGTTTCTCGACACGGCAAGGACCATCTATAAAAATGATAAGGTCTGGGTATGTCCCTTTGATAATGATATTAAAGCAATTTTTGATCCTCAGAAGAATCCATACTACAGACACGGAGTTGCCGAACGATGGATTCTTACCGACGGAAAGAAGAAGTTGACAGGCAGAATAGCAGCATTCATTGATTTTAATCTTGCAGGGTCGTATGACCAGCCCACAGGAGGAGTTGGTTTCTTTGAATGTATTGATGACGTGCAGGCTGCGTCACTTCTATTCAACACAGCAAAAGACTGGCTGAAAGAGAAAGGCATGGAGGCCATGGACGGGCCAATAAACTTCGGAGAAACGGACAAATACTGGGGTCTGCTTACAGGAGGTTTTACCCACCCGTCGTTCGATGTGCCATACAATCCGCCATATTACCAGAACCTTTTTGAAAGCTATGGATTCAAGGTATATTATAAAATGGAAGGCTTTCATCTGAGCCTCACGAAACCAATCCCGGAGCGGTTTGTTAAGATTGCGGAATGGGTAGCGAACAAACCCGGTTATGAGTTCAGGCACTTTACATGGAAAGAGGAAGACAAGATAATCAAGGACTTTTCCGTGGCCTTTAATGAAGCATGGGCTTCTTTTAAAAAGAATTTTGAGCCTCTCGAGGCTGAGTATATCAGAGGGGTGCTGAAAAAGGCAAAGGTAATCCTCGATGAAGAATTTATCTGGATAGCTTATTTTGAGGGCAAACCTATTGGTATTTATCTTATGTTTCCCGATCTGAATCAGATTCTGAGTTACCTTAACGGAAAGCTGGATCTCTTCTCAATGCTGAAATTTCTTTATCTTAAGAAAAAGAAAACGATTACCCGCGCCAAAGGTTTGCTGATGGGTGTGATTCCAAAATACCAGGGACTGGGGATTGAATCGGCATTTATCTTTAAGCTTATAGATGTTTTCAAAAGGAAACCACATTACACTGAAATAGAATTCTCGTGGGTCGCAGACTTTAATCCTAAGATGAGAAAGATCTTTATTTCAGTGGGCAGCGTACCTGCTAAAAACTATATCACCTACCGATATCTGTTCGACAGGTCGAAAGAGTTTAAACGTTATCCTATACCTGAAGGCAAATGAAATACGATGTTATAATAATAGGAGCGGGGCTTGGCGGACTCACTGCCGGAGCGAAACTTGCAAAAGAGGGAAAGAAGGTTCTTGTTCTTGAACAGCATAGCCAACCGGGAGGTTGTGCCACAACTTTTAAACGCGGTGACTTCACCCTTGAAGTAGGGTTGCACGAGATGGATGGACCAGGTCCACGGGATATGAAGACGAGAATCTTCAATGATCTCGATGTTTTTAATCACGTTGAATTTATAAAAGTACCCCAGTTTTACAGGTTCATTAACGATCGTATTGCTGTAACCGTGCCTCATGATCCTTCACTCGCTTCCGAAAGGCTTACCGAAATGTTTCCCGATGAATCAGGGGGGATCAAGGCATATTTCGAACAGATCCTTTCTCCGCGAAAAAAAACAGCTGAAAATGATATCAGGGATACTAACCTGGGTGAATTCCTTGATTCAAAAATTAATAATGAAGACCTGAAGCTCGTTCTGCTCGGTAATCTTGGGTATTTTCACGATGATCCCTATACTCTCTCCCTCGCATATTATTCCATGGCACAGGGAAGTTATTATTTAAACGGAGCGAGTTATATTAAAGGAGGCTCACAGGTGCTCCCCGATCATCTTGCCCGATTCATAAAGGATCATGGTGGTGAGGTACTTTTTAATCACCCTGTAACAGGAATTAAAACAAGGGATGGCAGAGCCGAAAGCGTGACTTACCGGAAAAAAGGGAATTCGGAAATTCTTGAGGCCTTCGCAGATGAGATAATAGCTAACAATGCAATTCCTAATCTCCCTGAACTGATAGAAGGAGAGAAAGCCATTGAGCTGAGGAATGAGGTCTCAGGCCTTCCTGCCGGCGCTTCACTGCTTACTCTTTACCTCGGATTCAGAAGGCCTCCGGGAGAGCTTGGCAACAAGTATTATTCGACCTGTCTGTTTGACAGTTCAGTGAAAACGCAGTCAGACATCTTTAAAAACGGCAGGGATGACTTTTCAAGGCGGAGTTTCATCTTTGTCGATTACAGTCAGATTGACTCCGGGCTAACTGCAGGAGAAAAAAGTGTTGGGTCAATATGTTGCGTTGATTACACGGACGGATGGAATGGGCTGGAAAGGAAGGAGTATCTTGCTAAAAAAGAGCGTGTTGCATCTGTATTGATCGACAGGCTTGATAAAATAATTCCGGGAATAAAGGAAACAATTGAATACTATGAAATTGGAACTCCGGCAACTATCGAGAGATATACCCTGAATCCGGGTGGTGCTGTCTATGGTTTTGCCCAGACACCATCAAAAAGAAACATAGATCCTATAAAGTCAGTTAATAACCTTCATATTGCCTCTGCATGGGGAAAAACCGGGGGTGGGTTCTCGGGAGCAATTTACGGAGGCTACATGTGTGCATTCAGCATATTGAGAAAAAAGACTCTTAACATATAAAACGAAGAGGTATTAAAAAAGCCTTGATATACACCATATCAAGGCTTTTGTCGTTTTTAAAAGTTTCCGGATCTTAAAATATTACCGAACCTTTTCTCCGGGATTTGGAAAGGATCATCACGTTAATCCGAAGATTTCTTATTTATGTAGCTTTTAACCTTAAAGCTCCCAGCCCTTTCTGTACTCCCGGGTAAGCAATTTATTTGCTGCTTCATTATTTGTGATCTTCCTTGTAACAGGGTCAAATACTATTCTGGTTCCGGCACGGACGGCCACGATCCCCAGGTTTATCATTGTTGATAGGGCTTCTGCCGATACAAAGTTTGCCGTGGTATTTTTCGAACCTCCGCGACATGCAGCAATCCAATCCTCAAATTTTGGAGGAAGAGGTCCAATCCTTGGTCCTGCGGGTGCAGCCTGACCGGCGGTGGCCGATGCAGGGCGTTGTCCGGGTTGACGTTCGGCAGGGGGAGTATATTTTTCACTCATATAGGTTTTCATCTTACTTTCCGGTAAAAGTCTTCCGTCGAGAATCTTGCCTTTGTCGCCTATATATAAGATCCCGGTATTGCGCATAAGTCTTTTATCTTCCTCGAGTTCAGGAATTGCAGGAGGTCTCATTCCTCCGTCATGCCAGTATACATCAATCGGTCCTCTTGATCCTTTTGCATCATAGTGCAAACGGATAGTCTCGGCAAGAGGAAATGAAAAGTCATTTGCAACAGAGCCCGTAGCGAAATTTAAGGTTCTGCAGGCTTTGGTGCCATAACCTTCTGCCCAGGCCGGAACATCAAGGTCCCATGCATCGCAGACTGTCCACATTGTGTAATGGCCCATATCGGCAAATGATCCGCCGCCGAAATCATACCATCCTCTGAACAGGGTATGAGTGTAGTCAGGACTGTAAGGACGGTCAGGTACGGGTCCCAGCCACATCTGCCAGTCAAATCCTGAAGGTATTGGCGGTAGGTTTTTGGGCATCTCGGTATTTTGTGTCCACATAGGTCTGGCCGACCATTCGTGAACTTCCTTTAAAGCGCCAATGGCGCCACTGGCAACCATCTTTTTTATTTCTTCACTCGAAATGTAACTGTTATAGGGCATGAAGTAGGTTGCCACTCCCGTCTCTTTAGCAGTTTTGACAACCAGGTCCGATTCGTACAGCCTGTTGGCCATGGGTTTATGGGTAATAACATGTTTCCCTTTTTTCATGGCTGCCACTGCAATCGTTGCGTGCAGGTGGTCGGGAGTCATTATCTTAACTGCATCAATATCTTCTTTCTCGAGCATTTCCCTGAAGTCGTTATAGGCAGTCACCGACGGAAACTTGTCGGCAGCTCTCTGATTTGCATAGAAAGTTTCTACAACCTCTTTCATAACCATGCGTCCGCCGGGGATATAATTAATGCCTTCCCTCCATTTGGGATTGCCAAGGTAATTCCTGATAGTATTAAGGGTACCTGTAGGGACAGCTGCTCCGTTGCCGAAGTTCAGATAATTTCTTCCATCTGTTTCGGGGTCACAGACTGCCACTATCTGCAGATCGGGGCAGTTCATGAGGGGACCCAGTTCGGAGAAGCCCTGCATACCGCAGCCTATATGTGCCAGTCGGATCTTATCGCTCGGAGCCACGGCTCCGAATTTCTTCCCCAAAACATTCTTTGGGATAATAGTGAAAGCTGCAGCTGCAGCAGCTGTACCAACAAACTTTCTTCTGGTCAGCATCCAGTTTTTTCGTTTTTCCATGATTCAGGTTCTCCAGATTGGTTAATAATTATATGATTTTGGCAAGATGATGGTTATCCGAATCTTCGGAACTGAGTCTGTATCAAAAGTTAAAAATTGTATTTCCACTTTCTCTAAATAAAAAACAACTAAGAACTTTACAGAGAACACGGAGAAACACAGAGTTACACA
The DNA here is from genome assembly GCA_903844815.1 of uncultured Bacteroidota bacterium. GTDB lineage: Bacteria > Bacteroidota > Bacteroidia > Bacteroidales > VadinHA17 > LD21. The sequence goes on from CAIMVD010000122.1 coordinate 24,842, forward strand.
GAGACATCAGATACAGCCCCGTTCGCACTCTTAAATGTACGAACTTTTTTCCAAACCTGTTCAGTATGATTCTGAATTGGTATTGCAAAGATTTTTAGTTATGCAATTTACATGAGAAAACTGAGCAACACTCCGGCAGCAACAGCTGACCCGATTACTCCCGCAACATTTGGCGCCATAGCATGCATCAGCAGGTGGTTGTTGGGATCTTCTTTCAGGCCCATAATCTGAGCAACCCTGGCACTGTCGGGGACAGCTGATACCCCTGCAGCCCCAATAAGCGGATTAATTTTGTCTTCTTTCGACAGAAACACATTCATTAGTTTGGCGAATAAAACACCTCCGGCTGTTGCGACCATAAATGACACAGCGCCGAGAACGAAAATCAATACCGATTGTGGAGTAAGAAACACGTCGGCCTGTGTTGAAGCTCCGACTGTGAGTCCGAGGATAATCGTCACAATATCTATCAATGCATTGCTTGCAGTATTGGCCAGACGTTTTGTAACTCCTGATTCCTTAAGCAAATTCCCGAAGAACAGCATTCCAAGTAGTGGGAGGGCGCTTGGGGTTATAAAACATGTAAGTAAGAGGCCTATCACCGGGAAGGTGATTTTTTCAGTTCTCGAAACCGACCGGGGAGGTTTCATTCTTATGAGTCTTTCTTTTTTGGATGTCAGAAGTCGCATTACCGGTGGCTGAATTACTGGCACCAGAGCCATGTATGAATAAGCGGCAATAGCAATGGGTCCTATCAGATGAGGCGCCAGTTTGGCGGTTGTAAAGATTGCAGTGGGCCCGTCAGCGCCACCGATAATTCCTATTGATCCAGCCTCACGTATTGTGAAATCCAGGAATAAGGCTCCAAAAAGTGTCGCGAAAATTCCAATCTGCGCTGCAGCTCCCAGAAGCATCAGCTTTGGATTTGAGATAAGTGTCGAGAAATCAGTCATCGCTCCTATGCCAAGGAAAATAAGAGGGGGATAAATTCCGCTTACAACTCCGTAATAAAGGTAATTAAGAACACTTCCCTTCTCATAGATCCCTATCTGCAGGTTTGCTCCGTGAAGAAAGGGGATATTACCTATAAGTATTCCTACACCAATTGGAACCAGAAGCAGTGGTTCATATTCATATTTTATTGCAAGAAAAATAAAAAATATTCCTACAAACATCATTATGATATTACCTGCAGTAATATTTGCAAACCCGGTATATGAAAAAAACCGGGTGATAGCCTTTCCGGTATCTGCCGAATCATAAGCATTTGATTGAACAACATCTTTCTGTACTACATTTATTGTGTCAGCGGCAAGTGAAGGATTAAACGCATCGGCTGTAGTAAGAAGAGAGTTCAATATTGCCAGAAAACCTAATATAACAATCACTGTGAGAAACTTTTTCATACTCTCTGCTTATTCAATTTCAAGTAGAACATCATTCTGCAGTACTGAATCGCCGGGTTTCACTTTTACCGAACTCACCAATCCATCCTTTTCAGCCAGTATATTGTTTTCCATCTTCATGGCTTCCATAGTGAGAAGTTTCTGGCCTAATCTCACCTGATCACCTTCTTTTATAAGTACTGTGATAATAGTCCCGGGCAAGGGCGATTTTACAGCTGTATTTGTTGTTTTCGTAATAGTTTTGGTTATCCTGGTTTCCTTTTTTGTCGGAGGCGGCACTTCAGCCCTTACGAGTATGGGTGTTTTAGGGACAATGACTTCCCTGTGCAATTCAACCTCATATTCTGTACCATTGACCTCAAGCCTGAGCATGTTATCCTCTTCTGATACAAGCTCGACGTCAAAATCATCTCCTCCGATAGTAAATTTGAATTTTTTCATATTCGTATATGTCATTTCCTTAAAATATTCAATCCATATATTTTTGAACTCCAGGGGGAATAGTGTTTCGATATTTTTCTGATTGTCATCACCCTGCTTTCTTTGTCGTGAATTTCATTGAGGTAGAGGTAAACCGCTGCTGAAACTGCCGCACTTACCTGGGCTGTAATCTGCTTATCATCAGCCTTATTATTAACGGGTTTCCTGAATCCTGTCTTCATTAACCTGGCAAGAAAGTTTCCAATGCGGGGGATGTTGTTGAGTATAACTACCAACAGTGTTAAAGCTATGAAAACCACAACTGTTCCTACAATTACAAGGACTAAGGCGAATGAATAAAGACCTGATGCTGCCAATAGTATATACATTGCTTTTATGTTTAATTAAAGAGGTATATTACAGTGTTTTTTCGGAGGGTTAACGTCTTTTTTGGTGGCGAGGGTTTGCAGTGCCCTGATTATCCTGAACCGGGTATTTCGTGGTTCAATAATATCGTCAATCAACCCATATTTGGCTGCTTCGTAGGGATTTGCAAACATTTCCCTGTATTCTTCCTCTTTCTCAGCAATATATTTTACCCTTTCTCTACCATCAGTTATTGAAGCAATCTTTTTACCCTCAAGTATTTCAATAGCACCTTTCGGACCCATTACAGCAATCTCAGCCGATGGCCATGCGAAATTTATATCGCCCCTGAGTTGTTTGCAGCTCATCACATCGTGGGCTCCGCCATATGATTTTCGCAGCGTGATAGTTACCTTCGGCACCGTAGCCTCACCATAGGCGAACATAAGCTTTGCACCGTTTGTAATTATTCCCCCGTATTCCTGCTGACTTCCCGGAAGGAAACCGGGAACATCGACGAGGGTTACAATCGGAACATTAAAGCAATCGCAAAACCTGACAAAACGGGCTGCCTTTTTTGAAGCATCGATATCGAGAACTCCTGCAAGAAAATTTGGCTGGTTGGCAACTATTCCTGTTGGCATCCCATTGAATTTTGCAAAACCAACGACTATATTCTTGGCATAGTGCCTGTGCACCTCGAGGAATTCCTTGCTGTCGATTATTGAATAGATTATGTCTTTAACATCATAAGGCTGATTGGGATTCTCGGGGATTGTTGTATTGAGAATGTCGTCGGACCTCTCGATCGAATCGGTATTTTCTGTCACAACAGGATCTTCGAGGTTGTTCTGGGGAAGGTATTCAAGTAGCTTTCTTATAAGCAGCAACCCCTCCCTTTCATCCTCAACACGGAAATGAGCAACCCCTGACTTTGTAGAATGAACGGTTGCCCCTCCAAGGTCCTCATCCGAGATATCTTCGCCAGTGACTGTTTTTGTCACTTTCGGCCCTGTCACAAACATGTAACTAGTCTTCTCTGTCATTATAACGGCATCAGTGAGGGCAGGGGAATAAACAGCCCCACCCGCGCACGGGCCGAATACGGCTGAGATCTGCGGGATGACACCCGAAGCCATTATGTTTCTCTGAAATATCTCAGCATAGGCTGCCAGGCTTCGGACACCCTCCTGTATCCTTGCTCCTCCGCTGTCGTTTATACCCACGATAGGAGCTCCGACCTTCATGGCCTGATCCATTATCTTGCAAATCTTATGGGCATGAGTTTCCGACAGAGAGCCGCCCATAACGGTAAAATCCTGGGAGAAAATATATACAACACGACCGTCAATTGTTCCATGACCGGTTACCACACCGTCGCCAAGATATTTTTCCTTATCGAGACCGAAGTCGGTGCTTCTGTGGGTAATGAACATATCATATTCCTCGAAGCTGTCCTCATCGAAAAGCATATCAATACGTTCACGGGCAGTATATTTCCCTTTGTTATGCTGGGCTTCGATGCGTTTTTCGCCACCTCCAAGTTTGGCTTTTTCGCGTAATTCGATTAATTGTCTGATTTTTTCATGACTACTCATAGTGTGGAACTTTAATGAATCAATCAAATTTATGGGTTAGGTATTTCAAAAAACATGATTTATACCATGTAATTCGGGAATTTGGGGGAAGAAAAGAGTAAGTATTGAGGAAAAAGATCGAGAGCGAGAATGTTTACGAATTTCCCCGCTCTCACTCTCACTCTCGCTCTCACTCTCACTCTCGCTCTTAGTTTCCTGGAGGCTGTAGATTAAAACATACTGTCTTTTGCAGCATTTAATTCCTTCATTATCTGAGGCACCAGCACAAAGGGATCATAGGGTTTAACTTTGCCTACAAGCTTTAGAGTTTCAACCGGAACGTACCCACGATAACCGCTCTTTTTGATAATTTTCATTAAACGGATAAAGTCAGTTTTCACTTCGCTGGTGTTTCCCAGTACACTTTCCTTAACCTGCCAATTAACTGTGTAGGGAATAACAGCTTCAATATCAGAATACGGATCAGCAACTTTAAAATTGCCGGTATCCAATATGATTCCGGCCCATTTCGAATTCACCGCTTTCACAACTTTTATGCACTGGTCAGCTGTTTGAAGCATGTCGCCATGATTCTGAATACCAATAATTACACCGTGCTGAGCGCCGAAAGCTGCGCACTCTTTGTAACATTCGATCATCCATTCTGCAACTTCGTCCCATCTGTTTTCATATCCTTTTGGAATTTCACCGGCAAACAGACGTATAACCGGTGCGCCTAATTTTTCCGCTACAAGAATCCATTTTTTAGCCCGTTCAACATCTGCTGCCCTCACTGCAGGGTCGGGTGATGCAAAATTGTTCCGGATACCGGTTCCGCTGATGTCAATACCCAACTTAAAAGCCCTGCGCTTTAATTCGTAAATATATTCATCAGAGGGCACTTCCGGATAAGTTGGAATATAATAGCCGGTAATATCGAGTGCTTCAATATTCTGTGCTGCACACCAATCCAGCAGATCGAACAAGGTAAAAGCAGGTTTTTCAGGTGTTGCCTTTGCCAATAACGCATCGTTGAATGAAAAGGCATTCAGGGCCAGTTTAATGTGCGACTGATTTTTCCCATTTTCAAAAGTTTGAGCATGGGCATTTGTGGTGGATATACCGGTAACGATTGTTGCAAGGACAATAAATAAAATACCAGCTCTTTTGACAAGGTGATTTTTCATGATTTTTTATTTTGTGAGCTATTTTGGGGGTTAAGACTTAATCGTTCTTCAGTTGTAAAATTTCGTATTGTTCCTGACATAATTCCCAAATTTAATCAGACCTGATCTATTTATCAAATTGTGGCGGGATATTGGGGGGGTAAGGCGGCCCCTTCGAGGATGTGGTTGGATGGAGGCGAACTTGAAAAAGGGCTGATATGTGATGTTAATGCTATTAAATTGGGATTGACCCTTATTCACGTTTATTGCATTAAGAGCAAAGCTTATTACTTCTTTAATTTCAGGGCATTAGGAAGCTAATGAAGACATACCAGAGACTAGGCCGGATAGACCCGAAATCTGGTAAATAGTTGAGTTATGCTGTAGAAGAGCTCAAGGGTAAGGAAATTATCCTTTTTATTTTAATAGTTTTCAATGAACCATTTGGCATACTCCGGAATTTTTGTTGAAGCATAATACGGGAGGTTCATGAGCTTATATGGGACAGAAGAAGGGGTCATAACCTCTTCAACATGGAAATTATTAGCAAATAATCTTATAGCATATTTATGATCACACTGTTCGATAAACTGGTGAAGGGATCGGAGAGTTCCATGGCTTCCTGACTTAACCTCTATTGGAATCAGATATTTACTATATTGAAATATGAGGTCGACCTCAGCGTTGCTGTTGGCTTTCTCCCTTACCCAGAAATGAGGTTTATAGAGTGTAGAGAAGTACTGCGCCTGCAATTGCTGGGAAGTCAGGTGTTGAATTATTCGTCCTCTACTGAAATTATTGAGATCCTTTATTCCAATCATCTCATACTGATTCCCTATTAAATAATTCATAAGACCGGTGTCAAGAAACTGTAATCTTGGTCTTCTTGTGATGTCAGGTGTCATAGGAGGATTCGTGACAGTAACGGGGTAGATTAACTGAATTATCCTCGCCATGTCAAGCGCCCTCAGGGCTTCCCCCGTTTCTCTCGATCTGTAAGCTGAATTTCCGAAATTAGAGAAGACAATTCTGTCTTTTTCTGCTGCAGCTGTATCGATAATATGTCGTAATATTTTTCTTTCAGTAGGATTAGATCCATATTTTTCGATATCGTCACGGTAGCTCTGCCATAAGTTGCTGTAAATTTCAGCAAGGTTAATTATGGTCCTTTCTTCAGCATATCTTTTTATCACCTCCGGCATACCGCCAATAATTGCATAATCATTAAAAAATTCAAGCAGCATATCATGAGCATACTTATTAACCGGAATAGTTTCAAGTTCCTGTAACAGGTCCTTTCTGTCAAGGGCAAGCAAAAACTCATCAAAATCAAACGGATGAAGGACAACCTGTTCGATTCTTCCTACCGGAAAAGAAGGAACCTCTTTTATCGCAAATTCAAGTAAGGAACCAGCTGCTATTATGTGTAACTGAGGATAATCTTCATTAAGGTATCTGAGCTGGCTTATTGCTTTTTTTGATTCCTGAATCTCGTCAAGAAAGATTAAGGTTGGTTCATTTGTAAAGGGTATTCCCTTGCTGAGGAACATGGCTTCAACAATATCTTTAGTCTCATCAAGATTTTCAAAGATGGCTTTATCCCTGGCTTTTTCAAGATTAAGAACTATTGAGTACCTGTATTCTTTTCCAAATTCCGTTACCAGAGTTGATTTACCAACCTGCCTTGCCCCTCTTATTAATAATGGCTTACGATAGTTTTTCTCTTTCCATCTCAGGAGATGCCGATAAAGTTTTCTGTAAAACATTTTAATGATATGTCATAAATACATGGCAAAAATACAAGAAAAATGTATCAAATACAATGCAATATCTTTAATAAAATGTATCAAATAAGGCCCAGTAAGCTAAATTAATTGCATGGTTTATTCCTCAGTTTGCAGTTGGATGGTTAAATATGTTTAGATTGCATTTATTTTTAGGGTTGGATTACAACTATTTCAGTCCTCCTCCGCCCAGGCTTCGGAGGACAATCTACCCAGGACCGGAATTTTTTCCGAACCTTTTTAGAAGGATTTGGATTTGATCTGGCAGGTTGATTCAGTGATTAAGGTATTTCCTTTTTTAATTTCAGAGTATTATAACACCTGCGAGAGCATACCAGCGACTAGTCTGCTTAGATCTGAAATCTGGTATTTTGTTGAACCATGAAGCGTTTTTTACAATTGCTCAGGGAATGTTCAACCCGACTATTAAATCCTTATTACTACCGATAAAAAGTGCTCACTAGTGTCCAATAAATCCACGATGGTCATATATTTTGTATTATGGTAATTTCTTTAGACTTGTTTATTTTTGAAGATTTGAGCTTTCCGTCAAAGCCATCTAACAGTTTGTTCAGCATCATGCGTTGACGTCCATTTAATGGAGTGTTCTCATATATTTTCCAGAACTCTGCTTTTCGCAGGACATTTCGCAATGTTTTTTCTGTTTCCAGTAGTACATAGCAAGTTCCAAAATCCGCATAAATAAGACCGTACGAATACTTATTTTTAGATTGCATTACTAAAGATTTTTCATAATATGCTATTGCTTTCCTGTAATCGCCTTGCTCACTATAAATAGCACCAATAGCTGCATTGGAAACTGAAATGTGAACTTTCACCCTCTGCTTATTCTAAATGACTAAACTTATTCTTAACCTTTTCTTGTAGAAGCATCATTAACAGGTAATTTGCCTGAACTGGTTAAAAAATGCACAGATAGTTGAAATTAATAAGAATAAATATGCAAATAATTACTATATTTGTATCTCATCGACATAGGCTTAAATGGGAAACTTAAAGCAACTGGGGAATATTCCTGTGGATTATGCATTACTGTCATCTCTTTTCAGAAGTTATAGGTCACCAAGAAATAAGATTGCCAATCTTGAAACTCAAGGTAAGCTTATAAGACTAAAACGGGGGTTATATGTAGTGTCACCTGAGGAGTCGGGAAAGCTGTTATCGACAGAACTAATAGCTAATCACATCTATGGACCATCTTATATTTCGATGGAGAGCGCATTAAGATATTATGGCTTGATTCCAGAGAGTGTACATATTGTACGATCAATTACAATTAAACGCTCCAGGGTTTTTAAAAACTCAATTTCAAGGTTTGATTACATCTCAGGTAGTGAGGATTATTATCCAATTGGAATAACTCAGAAAATTGGTGATGACTATTCATTTTTAATTGCCTCTCCCGAGAAGGCTCTGTGTGACCTTATAGCATTTACCAAAGAACTAAGGCCAAGATTTGTAAGTGCTCTGCTATTGTATCTTGAAGAGAATATCAGACTTGATATGGAGGCTTTTTACAAGATGGATGTTGAGATTTTCAGGGAATGTGCTGAGGTTGGTAAAAAAAGGAATGATATTAATAACCTTATAAAACTCTTACAACGGTGAGTGTATTTGACCAAATGATGTTGCGTTATGAGATTAAGTCTGATGACGACAGAAGAAATGCAATTCACGAAGTAATGCAGGAAATTGCATTGGCAGGTCTATATCGAGGTGGCTTTTTTGAGAAAGCCGCTTTTTATGGAGGTACTTGTCTGCGAATATTTCATTCAATGCCAAGGTTCTCTGAGGATCTGGACTTCTCGCTGATGGCAAAAGTTGATTCATTTAGCTTAAAAGATTATTTCCCTGCTATAGTTGCAGAATTTAAGGCTTTGGGAAGAGATGTGGTAATTATCAAGAAGGAAAAGAATATCTCCGGTAAAGTAGAATCTGCTTTTTTAAAGGATGATACTGAAATATATGATCTTGCATTTAAAACGGAGAGGACAATTAAAGTGAAGATAGAGGTTGACACAGACCCACCTTTGGAATTCATGACAGAGCAAAAGCTTTTGCTTCAGCCCTTCTCATTCATGACTCGTTGTTTTGTATTACCAGATATGTTCGCTGGAAAGGTACATGCATTATTATTCCGAAATTGGAAGTCAAGAGTTAAGGGGAGAGACTGGTATGATTTCGAGTGGTACATCAGAAACCAGGTGCCTCTTGATTTTAATCATTTGCAGGTGCGTGCCAGACAGTTTAATGGGATTGATATGAGCAAGGAAGATTTTATGGATTTGCTTAAAACAAGGCTCAATACAACTAAAATCGAGATGGTCAAACAAGATATCACTCCATTCATCAGAGATAAGAAGCAATTGGATATCTGGTCTAATGATTACTTTATTCAACTTACCGGCATGATGAAGTATTTATAAAATAAAGTAGGTCTAATTTAATGTCCAGCTATTGTTGTGGTTAAGACAATTAGCACCTACTAAATGAGGAAAGCCCCGATAAATCGAGGCTTTCTGTACCCGGAGCCCATACATCTTCTTCGAGAAGGACTCTGGCTGGTTTTGGTTAGGTAATTATCATGTTTCAACGGTTAAAATCTGTTTAAAACAACCCCCCCGGCAGTATAACACCAGGGGCATTCTTTCCGGAAATGGCTTCCCTTCGCGGACTCACGTACTGGCAACCCTAATTTACGAAGAAGCTGGTCCAAAAACAAAATTAACTTTGTTTCTTTATAATCCAGATTTTATCGCATAGCTTTATTCCTCTATCTCAGCAGTTTCCCAGTTATTTCCTCAATATTAGCCTCGCACAAAACCTTATCGTCATCCATTCCTTCTTTTACATCAGGACAGCATCTTATCAAAGAGTAAAAAAATTTCAGGTATGGTTTGATCATTGCTCCGATGTCCTGAGTAAGTGAAACAGCAAAACCGCTGAAAGAGGTTGTACCGCATTCAAAATGATAATTTGAAACTGTTATACCAACGAGGCATAGTATTTGATTGGCAGGGTAACGCTTTGTTAGCTCATTCATAAGTACTGCTCGGTCTTTGCTATATTTCTCGTATTCAACCTTTGGTGAAGGTGCATTATCAATAAGATTGTTATCTAGCTGGGCAAAATACTGCCTTAAATTATTCCTTGCTTCCTCCGCTTGCTCAAGTGTTACAGACCTGAAGAATGATTCATTTTCCTGTTTATGTCCAGTGAGTATATGTTCATGTACAACTTCCTCTGAAGTTGCAAAGGTCTGGACATACAGTATAATCGTGTCTACTAGATGCTTTCTTTTATCTTCAAAGGTAGCAGGAGGAGAATAGCAATCAGGAGTTACTTCCCATGCTGGGACCCACCTTAAAGGATTGTAGCTGCTTGCTATTGAGGTAAATATCTGCTTAATGACTTCATTCGACAATTCATTAATTTCATCATAAGCCATGTCCCTAATATTATCTTCAAAGATGTCATAATTAAGATACAACTGAAACTGTAACTGCTCTTTATACTGCTCCCAGAAATTAGGCAAGTCACTGTCTCCTTCTTTTTTCTCTAGGTCAACCGGAAGTGAAATGAGCTTCCGTATTATCTTTTTCGATATTATTTCTACTGACATACTGTTTATATTTCAATGCAGAAGCGTGGAACTAACCTTCTCCACGCAAGAGGCTCTGGTAAGCCCTGAACATGAACAGGAAGCCCCACACCATTTGGCGTGAAACAGTCCTATTGCTCATGTTCATTTGAATTTACCAGATTCCTTGCGTAAGCAATAAGTAACGCTTCGTCAATATTTTTCAACATAAACGTAGGCATTATTTTGGTAATTTGCGATAATTGATACTGTTGCGTTGAATCAGTGAACTCAGCAGTATTCGAAATATATTGGTCTCATGACCACAAGGCGGTATCTTCTTCCTTCAGCACAAGGAATTGCAGCGAGACTTTTTAAATGGGTACCGCCTCTTTTTAATTCTCCATTCCTTTCCAATTTGTTACCAACTTATTTTGCTAACTTTAGTCAGTCATTGTTAAACAGTATCTATCCTGCTTATGTCCAATACAAATATTCTTGAAGGTACCTCTAACAGAAAGCTGACAACCTGATAAATAGTAAAAAATAATTCAACAATATATGTTTGAACAAACCTTTAAGAATATTGACGATATACTGCACAAGGATGCCGGTTGCAGCAGCGAACTGGATTATGTTGAACAAACATCCTGGATTCTATTCCTGAAATACCTTGACGACCTGGAGAAGGACAAAAAGACAGCAGCCGAGTTATCAGGCAAGACATACAACCCTATTATCAGCCCTGAGTACAGATGGGAGAAATGGGCTGCCCCAAAAACCGAAGAAGGCAAAATTGATTACCAGGTTGCTCTGACAGGTGATGACCTGGGTGACTTTGTGAACGGCAAGCTATTCCCATATCTTAAAAAGTTCAAGGCAGATGCTACAAGTGCTGATACTATTGAATACAAGATAGGAGAGATATTCAGCGAATTGAAAAACAGGATACAAAGCGGATATAACCTCCGTGAGGTACTGAATCGTATTGATGAACTCAGGTTCCGCACTCATTCGGAGAAACATGAGATGAGCCACCTATATGAGGGGAAGATACAGAACATGGGCAACGCAGGCCGTAATGGAGGTGAGTATTATACACCTCGTCCCTTGATCAGGACCATTGTTAAGGTTGTCGCTCCTGAGATCGGCAATAAGGTATATGACGGTGCAGTAGGATCAGCGGGGTTCCTCTGTGAGGCATTTGAATATCTGAAAACAACCAGGTCACTCACTACAAAGGATACTGCAACACTTCAGAAAAATACTTTCTACGGTAAGGAAAAGAAAGCCCTGGCTTACATCATAGGCACCATGAATATGATATTGCACGGAGTAGAAGCCCCTAATATTGTTCATACAAATACCCTTGCTGAGAACATAACTGACATACAGGAAAAGGACCGCTATGACATTGTGCTGGCGAATCCACCCTTTGGTGGCAAAGAACGGGCAGAGGTGCAGCAAAACTTCCCAATCAAGACCGGAGAGACTGCATTTTTGTTTCTGCAACATTTTATTAAGATATTGAAAGCTGGCGGCAGAGCCGGTATTGTTATTAAAAACACTTTTTTAAGCAACACTGATAATGCCTCGGTAAGTCTGCGAAAGCTGTTGTTAGACAGCTGCAACCTTCACACAGTACTGGATTTGCCGGGAGGTGTGTTTACTGGTGCCGGCGTAAAAACGGTTGTGCTGTTCTTTGAAAAGGGATCACCTACCCTGAAGGTATGGTACTACCAGCTTAACCTGGACAGGAACCTGGGCAAAACAAATGCTCTCTCGGAAAATGACCTGGCTGATTTTGTAGCATTACAGAAAAGCAAGGCTGAAAGCGAAAACTCCTGGAGTATATCGGTGGCTGAGCTTGTCGAAGCCACCTGCGACCTTTCCGCTAAAAATCCAAACAAGAAGCAGGAAGCTGTTTTACGCGAGCCAAAGCAGATTTTGGAAGAAATGAAAGCCCTGGATAAGGATAGTGCTGACATATTAACCTCAATCTTGAAACTATTATGAGACAAGGTTGGCAAATTAAAAAATTGAGTGAAGTTGCTACAATAAGCTCAGGCAACGCAGCTCCACAAAGAAAAGAGTTATTTGAAAAGGGTATATATCCTTTTATTAGGACTTCTGATGTAGGTCAGATACGCAAAGGATATATTAATTCTTGTGTTGACTATTTAAACAAAGAAGGCATAAAAGGACTAAAATTATTCAAAAAGGGAACCATCCTTTTTCCAAAAAGTGGGGCATCAACATTTTTGAACCATAGAGTTATGATGGTAATTGACAGTTTTGTATCAAGCCATTTAGCTACAATTAAAGCAAATAGTTCAGTGGCTGAGGATGGTTTTCTTTTCTATTACTTAACTACGATTGATGCAAGAGATTTGATGCAGGACATTGCTTACCCATCTTTAAAAACATCTGATATTGGTTTAATTGGTATCCCTATCCCTCCACTTCCTGAACAACAACGAATTGTAGCCATCTTAGATGAAGCCTTTGCCTCCATAGCCAAAGCAAAATCCAATGCCGAACAAAACCTCAAAAACGCAAAAGAACTGTTTGAGAGTTATGTGGAAACAGTATTTGAAAATAAGAGTGATGTTTGGAAAAGAAAATCATTGGGAGAGGTTTGTGAAATTTCATCAAAACTTATAGACCCGAAAAGCTCAATGTATCAAAATCTACTCCACATTGGTGGGGGAAACATTGAATCAAAGACTGGAACTCTTATTGATTTAAAAACTGCAAAGGAAGAGAACCTAATTTCAGGTAAATTCCTGTTTGATAACAGAATGGTGTTATATAGTAAAATTCGACCTTACCTCATGAAGGTAGTAAAATGTGAATTTGAAGGATTATGTAGTGCGGATATATACCCGTTGCTGGGATTTAACAATCTAATGATTCGTGATTTTTTATATTACTTACTACTAACAAAAAAATTTACTGATTATGCAATTCAAGGCTCACAGAGGGCCGGTATGCCAAAAGTAAATCGAGATCATCTTTTTGAATATCAATTTAATCTTCCTCCTATCACGACACAGCAGACCATCGTAAATAAACTTGATGCACTTTCATTAGAGAACAAAAAACTGCAAGCCATTTTCCAACAAAAACTCCATGACCTCGAGGAACTAAAAAAGAGTGTGTTGCAGAAGGCGTTTAAAGGAGAATTATGACTTTTTACCAAAATAAATCGTATTGAGAAACCCGGGTTGCAGTATTTTAGTTGTATATCTTATGGCAAGTGTTTTATTACAATATATTTTCAATAGTTCATTAACGGAGAAATTGAATCATTCTAATTATAACTCAGACAGAAGTGAATGACTTAATAATATATAACACCCCAGATGGCAAAAGCTCTATTGCCCTTTATGCAAAGGATGGAAGTGTCTGGCTCAACCAAAATCAGCTTGCGGAACTTTTTGCCACCTCTAAGCAGAATATTGGGCAACATGTATCAAGTATATTGAAAGGCAGTGAGTTGGCTGCAAGTTCAGTTGTAAAGAATTACTTTACAACTGCCGCAGACGGGAAAAAATACAAAGTAGATTTTTACTCACTCGAGATGATTTTAGCTGTTGGTTTTCGGGTTCGTGGCGTTCGTGGAACTCAGTTTCGACAATGGGCAAATCGAAATTTGTCCGAATTTTTGCGAAAGGGATTTATAATGGATGATGAGCGTTTAAAAAATCCAGATGGTCGTCCCGATTACTTCGATGAATTATTAAGTCGGATTCGTGACATACGCGCATCAGAAAAACGTTTCTACCAGAAAATTCGTGATTTATTCACCCTCAGCAGCGATTATGATACCACCGATAAAGCTGCTCAAATGTTTTTTGCCGAAACCCAAAATAAATTACTATTTGCGGTAACAGGAAAAACCGCGGCAGAAATAATTGTAACCAGGGCCGATGCGCAAAAAGCAAATATGGGGCTTACCTCATGGAAAGGCGCCATAGTTCGCAAACAGGATATAGTAATTGCCAAAAACTATCTTACCGACGATGAGATTGACACCTTGAACCGTCTTGTTGTTATCTTCCTCGAAACTGCAGAACTGACTGTAAAAGAACGCAAAGACCTTACGATTTTGTTCTGGAAAGAAAATGTTGATCTTTTGTTGAATTTTCAAAACAAAAAAATATTACAAGGTAGCGGTAACATTTCAAAAGATGAAATGGAAAGCCAGGTAGAGAAAATTTATACTGAATTCGACCAGAAACGCAAAGTATACGATGCATTGATCTCTGATCAAAATGACCTCGAAGAGATAAAAGCAATTGAAAGTAAGGTAAAGAAACTAATAAAGTAATTATTGAAGATGACGCACGCAATAATTAAGAAATTATTATGAACGAAGCAGAAACCAGGGCAGACCTCATTGACCCTAAGCTAAGAGAAGCGGGTTGGGGTGTTATAGAGGGTTCAAAAATCCTTCGGGAATACGTGATCACATTCGGTAAAATTCAAACCGGTGGAGGCAGAGCTAAGCCCCTCATTGCTGATTATGTTCTGGTTTACAAGGGAATAAAGCTGGCTGTTGTTGAAGCCAAGAGCAATGTCCAGGAAGTCGGCGAGGGTGTGGCACAGGCAAAACTGTATGCCGGGAAAATGCAACTGGATACTACCTATGCAACTAATGGCAGGGAGATTTACAGCATCTGCATGAAAACAGGCAAGGAGGGTCTTGTTTCCAACTACCTCACACCTGATCAACTCTGGGATAAGACATTTGCCTCACAAAACCGGTGGCGTGATACTTTCAATGAAGTTCCTTATGAGGATGTAGGCGGAACTAAAACGACTCGCTACTATCAGGAAATTGCTGTAACCAATACAATGGAAGCCATTGCAAATAACAGGCAGCGAATCTTACTGACTTTGGCCACTGGTACAGGTAATGTAAACTATATGATAATGTAAAGTGGAGGTCGTAGAATCTCTTAAATACCTGCATTAATGACCTTTTTGTTACAATAACACTTTACATTATTTTTTTATCTTGTATATGGCACTATTGCCAGAAACCAAATA
>CAIMVD010000123.1 GCA_903844815.1 uncultured Bacteroidota bacterium
GAGAGCTTATGTGCCTTAAGACAAAACTGCAGGGCATTCTCATAGTCACCAAAGCTTTCCTGAAAGTTTTAAACCGGGTATCGTATGTCCACGGTGTATCTTTCCATTTCAGGTATCCTGCTTCAGCTTCACTATATCTGTCATTGAAAAGGCAGACCAATGGAAGATTCGCATAAGAGCCCTGGTATGTACTATCAGCACCCGAACTTTTGTTTAACAGAAAGCTCCTGGTAAATGTTCTTCTTTTGAAAATCTTTCAAAGGTTCCCTGATTTCCGACAGCATGGCTGTATTATCCATGGATCCGGTCAGAATACTTTTGCCATCGGGAGAAAAGGCTACTGCATTTATCGCATCCTGATGGCCATTAAAAATTTGCAGTAAATTACCATTCAGGTTCCAGAGCCGGGCTGTTTTATCATATGAACCTGTGAGAATGCTTTTTCCATCGGGTGAAAAGGCCAAGGAACTAATCTCAGCTTCATGTTCTGCTACTACCCTGTAAAAATTATTATCCGAATAAATTCTATTCAGATTCTTAATTATATCCTTATTTCCCGAATCAATACTGGCCGAATATTCAGCGAGCCGTAATGCGATTGTAGGATCTGTCTCTATTGTTTCTTTTGACAGGTAATTGAAATTATTTGCTTTTGCCTTAAGATAATTTTGATTCGACTTTTGTTTTTCTTTGAGCGCCCAGAGGGTGAAGCCAAATAAGACGACAAAAAGAGTTACTGATGCTGCAATTGATATATTTCTTCTCCTTCTTCCTGATCTCTGTATTTCATTCCTGCTTTTATAAATGAATGCTTCAATCGATTTGTTCAGAAACAGTTTATCTTCATAGGGAGCAATGTATTTAAGATCATCTTCAGCTAATAATTTACCTCTTTTTTCGTAAACAGAAAATGCATTTTCAATGAACTGCCTTACCTCAATAATGTCTTTTTCAATTGCAGTGAACTTTTCAAATATTTTTGAAGCCAGGCTGTCGTGCCTGAGCTCAAAATGACCGGCTTCGTCCTTCTCCCTTAGGATTCTCAGGCCAACGAACTTCTCAAGATATTTCAGAAGCTCAGGCTCAGTTAAAGTTAATCCGAATGCCCCAACCGAATCCAGAACATCCGTTTCGCTCATTGGTCTTTTTGTACCCTGCACTGAAACAAATGATTTCAATATTGCCATTCCGGTATCGGGATCATCAAACTCTCTTATCTGTTCTTCGAGGAACTGGCCCAGCAAATCCGATACATTTCCTGCCCTTGAAAGTAATTCTTTTGTAAATTTTAAGTTGTCCGGTTCCTGTTTTTCTGTTAGCGCGATTCTGAAAACTCTGTCGAGATAGATCTGCAGGAATGTAAGCTCTATCTCATTGCCTGAAGGACTAAGCTTTTCAATCAGTTCTTCTGAGAATTCTGCTTCTGTTTCAATATTAAAAACTTTGCATGGACCTTCAATTGCCCTGATCGCATTTGCCCTCTTCATCTTCTCGACCCTGAAACGGTTGGAAAAGATGTCAGGAAGATCATTTTCAAACTCAGTTATGCCGGCAAGGAACTCTTCCCTGATGTTAAAAATTACCC
>CAIMVD010000124.1 GCA_903844815.1 uncultured Bacteroidota bacterium
CAATTTATTTTCACAGAAATTATGAAAGCTTTAGTACTTGCTGGTGGGTTGGGAACTAGGCTTAAACAGCGCGTTCCTGATTTACCAAAACCCATGGCTCCTGTAGCTGGGCGTCCCTTTCTAGAATATATTTTAGATCGCCTCATTTTGGGTGGAATCACTGAAATAATTCTTTCAGTCGGCTATCGTGCAGATGTCATAACTTCTCATTTTAAAGATGTATATAAAAATGCAAAGATTACCTATGCTATTGAATCAGAGCCTCTAGGTACGGGGGGCGCAATAGCCAATGCCTTAAGTGGACTCAATGTTAATAACATCCTTATTGTTAACGGTGACACTTTAGTAGATATTGATTATTCCAATTTTATTAAATGGTATTTAGCAACTCCTGATTCTTTTGCAATTGTTCTAAAAGAAATATCTGATGTTAATAGATATGGTTCTATTATTATAAATGAGGGAATAATTACAGGATTTCATGAAAAGGGACAAACCGGACCTGGGTTGATTAATGCTGGAGTTTATCTTATCTCAACATCAATTTTTAATAAATATTCCTTAAATGGCTCTTTTAGCCTAGAAAGAGACATTTTGCAAAAGAATTGTTCAATTTTGTGTGCACGGGCTTTTATGACCAATTCTTATTTTATCGATATTGGAATTCCCGATGACTATGATAAAGCACAATACGAATTACCAAAGCTTATAAATCTATAATTAGCCAAACAATCTTACATAAGAACACACTCATTGGCTTATTATCCTCTTTTCTTTCCGTGCAGTGCAAACTAACATGAATCCATCTGTTTCTGTAATCATCGTCAACTGGAATAGTGGGGTATTATTGAAAGAATGCTTATCTGCATTAGCAGTTCAAACCTTACAACCAACAAAAATATATGTAGTAGATAATGGAAGCACCGACAACTCAATAACTTATGCGACATCTTCAAATAATGTCACACTAATTTCATTAGGTAGAAATACAGGCTTTGCTTTTGCTAATAATATTGCCCTTAGTATTTGCGAAACAGATTATATTGCTTTAATTAACCCTGATGCTTTCGCTGACTGCAACTGGCTTAAATCTCTAGTAGCTGCTGCAACAATGAACCCTGATTTTGCCGCTTTTGGCTCGCGACAAATGGTTCACGGTTCACCTGAGCTAATTGATGGCATTGGTGATGTTTATCATATCTCTGGTTTAGTTTGGCGTAATGGTTATGGTCGCAAACAGACTATAGAAGACCTAAAATCACAAGAAATATTTTCACCATGTGCTGGTGCTGTTCTTTATTCGAGAGAAGTTTTATTGCAATTAGGAGGATTCGACGAGGATTTCTTTTGTTATGTTGAGGACGTTGACTTAGGTTTTCGCCTAAGACTGGCTGGATATCGTTCAATTTATGTTCCAGATGCGATTGTGCATCATGTTGGATCTGCTGCATCAGGTGGGCATCATAGTAACTTTTCAATATATCATGGACACCGGAATCTTGTTTGGACTTTTTTTAAAAATATGCCTGAATTGTTACTCTGTCTCTTGCTTCCACTCCATATTGTTATGAATATTTTTACAATTCTATATTTTTTTTATAAAGGCAAGGGTAGAATAATTCTTACAGCAAAATATGATGCAATTAAGGGGTTGCCATCTATTCTAAAAAAGCGAAAAAAAATACAGCATAACCGAAAATCATCCATAGCAGATATCTGGAAAGCTCTTGATAAAAGAATTTATCCTGTTCGTCATTAGAATTATTCATTCAACATGGACATAATATCAGTTATCATCGTAAATTATAACTCTGGCTCTTTACTTTTGGAGACTGTTCGCAGAGTATTACTATCCTCCGTTCCAGTAAATGCCTATATCTCAGACAACGGTTCTTGCGATGAAAGCATTCGCCTACTTGAACCGCTGCTTTCAGAGCATCCGAATCTACATATCATTGAAAACCATGTTAATCTAGGATTTTCGTGCGCAAACAATGTTATATTATCTGCTATTGATAGCGATTATTACCTTATTCTAAATCCTGATTGCCTTATTGAAGTTGACACTATTGAGCGCATGATTGAAGCTATCAAGTCTGATCGAAATGTTGGGATGGCTGGTTGTTTAATAATCAATGCTGATGGTTCTGAGCAAACCGGGTGTAGACGTTCAATTCCAACCCCATGGAAATCTCTTCTAAGAGTATTACATCTAAGTAAAATGTTTCCTAACCAACCTTCATTTCAAGATTTCGATCTTTCTCGAAGCCCATTGCCTGATAAGCCAATTTATGTCGAAGCGATTTCGGGTGCATTCATGCTAATCACGAGCAGTGCACTTAAGAAAGTCGGTCATCTCGATCCTGACTACTTCCTTCACTGCGAAGACCTTGATTGGTGCATGCGCTTCTCGCAGTCAGGCTACCGCATTTTATTTGTCCCCAGTGTTATAGTCAATCACATAAAAGGTAGCTGTAGTTTCAACCGTCCTTTTTTTGTGGAATGGCATAAACACAAAGGTATGATACGTTTTTATAAGAAGTTTTTCATTTCAACCTATCCTCTCCCAATTCTATGGCTTGTAATAGCCGGAGTCTGGTTACGTTTTGGTTTAGTTATATCGTGTTATTCATC
Source organism: uncultured Bacteroidota bacterium (assembly GCA_903844815.1). Taxonomy (GTDB): domain Bacteria; phylum Bacteroidota; class Bacteroidia; order Bacteroidales; family VadinHA17; genus LD21. Next base: position 2,635 of record CAIMVD010000124.1, read on the forward strand.
TAAGTACTTATTCCGTTATTTAGGCTTAAATCATGACAAATCATGATATAGGTGTATTCGGTGCCACTAGTTTTGTTGGCAATCATTTGCTTAGATTACTAACTAATCAGAATTTGAATGTTATCGCGTATTCCAGACGTGACG
>CAIMVD010000125.1 GCA_903844815.1 uncultured Bacteroidota bacterium
CTTGGGGGGTTGGGGGGTAAAAACACAAGAATAGTAGAGTGGTCCCTGTGGTAAAATATTCTTTTCATGTTTGGTAATAATATTCCTTAACTAAACGCCATTGATATGTAATTGTTTATTATTTTGCCTTTTCATTGAAAAAATATGCTTTGGATTTGACTTTCGTCGAACAAAGTTTTTTTCTTAATTTTATATTGTTCTTGATCACAGGGCAATTTACGAAAAAACTTTGCCCTAAGCTTTTATTGAAATTGGGTTTAAGTTTCTTTAACGTATCACGCTTATTTAAAAAACCAGCATATGATCCGATCCAAGTTTTTTCTGTCAATAATTATACTCATATTAATTTGCCGTATAGTAACTGCTCAGACTCAGACTCTGCTTTTTGATTCAGGCTGGAAATTCCACAGGGGAGGAGGACAGGGAGCTGAGGCTTCTGGTTTTGACGACTCCGGCTGGAGAATAGTTGACCTGCCTCACGATTGGAGCATTGAGGATCTTCCAGGTACCGTATCTCCTTTCAGCAGGGATGCCATAAGTCAGGTAAGCGGAGGTTTCACAACCGGAGGTACCGGCTGGTACAGGAAGACATTTGAGACGGGTTCTGACGTTAAGGGGAAGCGGTTTGTTATTCAGTTCGATGGGGTTTATATGAATTCAAGTATATGGATAAACGGCAACCAGATTGGTAACCATCCTTATGGATATACCTCATTCTGGTTCGATATAACATCTGATATTATACCCGGAAAGCAGAATGTTGTCGCTGTAAAAGTTCAGAATGAAGGTGAAAATAGCAGATGGTATTCAGGGTCAGGCATATACAGGCATGTTTGGCTGAAAATTACAGAACAGGTCCATATTGGTCAGTGGGGAATCAGCGTTACAACCCCGCAGGTTTCAGTTGAATCGGCAACCGTAAAAATAAAAACCAATGTCGTAAATTTCACCGGAGATGATCAGGACATAAAGCTGATAACTCATATTCTAGGTCCCGATGGCAGGGAGGCAGGTGTCTCGGAATCTGATCAGCCTGCAGAAGCGGGAGAAAATTTGGAATTGGTTCAGGATGTTAATTTGAAAAATCCTTATCTGTGGTCAACGGAAACACCCGCTTTGTATTCGGCTGTCAGTGAAGTTTATTGCAAAGAAGTACTGACAGACAGGGTGGTGACAAAATTCGGCATAAGGAGAATTGAATTTGATCCGGAAAAAGGATTCCTGCTGAATGGCAAATCGTTGAAGCTTAAGGGGGGCTGTTTTCATCACGATAACGGACCTTTAGGTTCACGTTCGTACGACAGGGCCGAGGAGCGGAAGGTTGAACTGCTGAAGTCAGCGGGCTTCAATGCCATAAGGTGCTCTCATAATCCGCCTGCTCCTGCTTTCCTTGACGCCTGCGACAAAATAGGAATGCTTGTGATTGATGAGGCATTCGATATGTGGCAGTATCCCAAAAATCCTTATGATTACAGCCTTTATTTTGATAAATGGTGGCAGAAAGATCTCCGGAGCATGATTAGCCGGGATATGAACCACCCATCTGTAATAATCTGGAGCATTGGGAATGAAATACCCGGAATGGACAGTCCTGAGGTAGTTGCAACATCGCAAAAACTTGCTGACTTTGTCAGGATATCAGATCCTTCCCGTCCGGTCATGGCTGCTGTAAACAACCTGAATCCGTTGAAAGACATTTTTTTTGCCACACTTGATATTGCAGGATACAATTATGGATCGGGTGGCGACCATTTAAAGGAAAATATTTTTACAACAGATCATAATCGTATTCCATCACGCATAATGATCCAGACCGAATCATATCCCCTGGAAGCCTTCAGGAGCTGGATGGATGTTACAGATCATCCATGGCTGCTTGGCGATTTTGTCTGGACAGCCTTTGATTATATTGGGGAAGCGGGCATCGGCTGGCGAGGATACTGGCAGAAGCAGGACTTCTATCCCTGGAATCTTGCTTTCTGCGGAGATCTGGATATTTGCGGATGGAAGCGTCCTCAGTCGTACTATCGCGATGTTCTCTGGAAGAAAGACCAGATTTCGGTTTTTGTTACCCCTCCGGAACCGTCATTTACTGAAAATCCTGATCGAATGTCCTGGAGCAAGTGGCACTGGCATGACGTAGTTGCCCGGTGGAACTGGGCAGGTTATGAGAACAAGACCCTCACTGTCACTGTTTATTCATCGTGCGGGGAGGCAGAGCTTTTCCTGAATAATATTTCACTGGGAAGGAAGAAAACCGATCGCAGTTCAGAATTCATTGCTCAATGGGAAGTCCCATACCAGCCAGGAGAACTCATAGCTAAGGGATTTACCGGGAAGAAACAGGTCAGTTCGGCCAGTCTTCGTACGGCAGGAGAGGTTAATACTATCCGAATGACTGCTGACAGGACCAGTATAAATGCTGATAACAGTGACCTGAGTTATATTACAGTTGAACTTTGTGATGAAAACGGAGTAGTGAGTCCGGTTGCCGAAAACGAAATAAAGTTCAGAATAGAAGGTCCCGGGGAAATTGTCGGAGTAGGAAATGGGAACCCTGTAAGCACGGAGAGCTACCAGAATAAAAAGCGAAAAGCCTTGAGGGGACGTTGTCTTGTGATTGTCAAGTCTGAACAAAAAGCAGGAGATATTGTTGTTATTGCCGAGGCCGAAGGAATAAAGGCGGCCTCAGTAACAATAAATGCAAGGTAGCTTATATTCAGAGCTGAATTTTTTGTTAGTTACAAATCAGCTAAAGATTTGTAGAATAAATAAATATTGGTTTGTGAAGTTATTTAGATTGTATTGTGAGTTTGTTACAGAAATCACACTAAAAACAGGACACAACATTATTCTGATAATAAATTAACAGTAAGCTATGTAACTGAATTTTTAATTTGTATATCAGGTTAAAATATAATCTAAAGTGCATAAAATTCCACTTGTATTTTTTACATGCATTTCAAATCTTTGTTAAGATTTAGTTTTAGAAACGACTAACCTAAACCCAAAAATGAATAGTATGAAAAAAAGAATTCTGCAAACGCTGATGTCAGCGATGTTTTCTCTTTTGACTCTTTCTGCCTTCGCTCAGTTGAATGTGAGCGGAGTTGTTAAGAGCGAAATAGGCGAGTTGATGCCAGGTGTCTCTATTCAGATTAAAGGCACAACCAAAGGTACCCTCACCGACGGAAAAGGGAGTTTTTCAATAGCTGTGCCTAATGCTCAGTCCACTCTTGTTTTTTCGTTTATAGGAATGGAAACAACCGAAGTGATCGTTGGAGACAAAACTTCGATAGACGTCACTTTAAGAACCTCGGCTACAATAATGGATGAGGTTGTCGTGACTGCTCTTGGTATTACTAAGGGTAAAAAATCACTGGCTTATTCTGTAGGTGAGGTAAAATCAGATGAAATAGTCAGGTCCGGTTCAAGTAACGTTATGAAGTCACTCGACGGCAAGATAAGCGGTGTAAACCTGACGAGTCTCAGTAGCGACCCTACATCTTCTGTCCTGGTCAATATCCGTGGAACTACTGCAATGCCATCGACAAACGATGCCAACGTTTCGGTAAAGGGACAGCCTTTATATGTAATTGATGGAATTCCCGTAGGCCGTCAGACATTTACCAACAAAAATGGTGTTGACTTCGGTAATATTCTTTCACAGCTAAACCCTGAAGACATTGAAAACGTTACGGTTCTGAAAGGCGGAAGCGCCGGAGCATTATATGGCTCAGAAGGAGGTAACGGTGTTATAATGATAACAACCAAATCGGGCCGCGGCGGCAAGAAGGGCTTAGGCGTTTCATTCTCAACGGGTACAACTTTTGATACTCCCTATCAGTTCCTTGAAGAACAGCAACTTTTTGGCCAGGGAGAACGGGCCTATGAGTGGCAATATGATAACACTGATACCTGGGGGCCTGCCCTTGATGGAACATACAGGGATAATTTCTGGAATGCCAAAGCACAGAAATGGGATAATGGTCCAATGGTCTCTGCGAAAGAAAACAGGATGAAGGCCTACCTTCAGACCGGTAGTACACTTTCGACTAATGTAAACATTAACGGAAATTATGATAAAGGCGCCTTCCGGTTGTCATTAAGTCAGCTGAATAACATAGGTGTAATGCCTAATACAAAAACAACCCAGACCTCCGTTTCTCTTAATTCGGATTATAAATTGTCGGAAAAGGTGAAAGTTTCGGCTAACGTAAGTTACATCCGAACCTATTCCCCGAATAAAGCAAACGTTACGGGATCAAACAGTATCCTCAATAACCTTTTATTCAATTTCCCGAACAGTCTTCAATCCCTGGCAGATATGAAAGATTACTGGCTTAAGGATTTTGAGGGAATTCTTATGAACGGATCAATTATGAAGGATAACGGTATTGATGTCGATACTGAAAACCCATGGTGGGCTACTTATGAGAAGATAAATATTTTCTCGCGCGACAATTTCTTTGGGAAAGTACAATTGGACTGGCAGATAAATAAAGATTTTTCTTTCATGGTTCGCTCAGGATTCGAGGATGTTATTGAAAATTACGAATACAGGCAATCATTTGGCAAGAGAGCTTTATCACAGAGGCCAGGTGCCGGAGATGGTCAGTTTACAACCAACAATAACACTAACCTCATGGTTAACTCTGATGCTATACTTACCTATAATAAAACTCTGGGTAAGTTCAGTGTCAATGTAAATGCCGGAGCAAACTACACTTATGCCAGCTCATCGGGTTATGTAGTAAACGCCTCTGCGCTTAGTGTGCCCGCTCTGTTTACAATGGCAAATGCCTTCCCCGGAAAGCTGACAGCTGATTATGGCTGGAGCGTGGGGCCTTCTGCAAGTGTTTACGGAACTGCCGATATTGGCTGGAACAATCAGTTGTTTCTTGGAGTGACGGGACGTAATGACTGGAAGGGAAACCTTGACGAAGAAAAAATCAACTATTTCTATCCTTCCTTTTCCGGGGCCTGGGTAATATCTGAAACCTTCCAGCTTCCTAAAGTAATTGACCTGTTGAAGTTGCGTCTGGGATTAGCTGACGTAGGTAACGGCCTGGTCAGATCAAGATCAATCGACACTTATTCCTTTGAATCACCTGATTGGTCCGGTACCGTAAAAACAGCAAATATAAATGCCTCGCTGGTTGATCCTAATATCAAACCGATGCATTCAATTACGAAAGAGGCAGGGATTGACCTTTGGCTGTATAAGCGCAGGTTGATGTTTGATTTTACCTACTTTGTTAAGGATCAGAATAATCAGCTGGGTGGTATTCCTCTTGTACAGGGTACCGGTTTCACCTCTATGATAACAAATATCGGTGATGTCCAGAACAAAGGTTATGAGTGGGGATTGACAGTTACTCCCGTAAGGAATCAGGACTGGAGTTGGGATATCTCAGCTTCTTTCACACACTATAAAGCACATATTGTTAGTCTGTCAGATAAATTTGCTCCTAAGGGCTATGTTTTCGCCGGATATGATGGAAAAACTGTTGTCAAAATTGCCGTTGGCGAAGAGATTGGTAACATTTACGAACAAAACCCTATTCTTAGGGTAAAAAGTGGTAAATATGCCGGACAGCCGCTTCTTGACGGGGAGGCCGGAGAATTCCAGACATCATCCAACGAAGCTGACAGGGCTATGCTTGGAAATTACAACCCCGATTATATTCTTGGTCTGAACAGTACCCTGAGATATAAGGGATTTTCACTTAATTTGGTAGGAAGCTACCGAAAAGGAGGGAAGTACATTTCTGTTAACCAGCAATATATGGAATCAAATGGAAGGGCCTTTACAACGCTGAGCTCTGGACCGGATAATCCTTGGTGGAATGGCGGTCGTACACCTGCCCTTGGAGGAATGGCCTGGCCGGCCGAAGGGTCGAGTATCTATGATGCTATTAACAACAATAATGACGGGCAGCGTTCCGATTTTCACGATGCAAGCTATGCAAAAGGCGTCTTCCTGGATCCGGATTTTGAAGGAGATCCTGCTACTGCCACTGATGCCGACTATATAGTTAACGGAGCTGACCCGAACAACACTTTTTATCAGTTCCCTTATAACAGTTACGGTGACGTAATCTGGAATTTTACTTCAACCAGAACTTATGATGCCACAAACTTCAAAATGAGGGAGATTTCTCTTACTTATACCCTTCCAAACTCTCTTACAAGTAAAATCAGCGTCAATAATGTGAATATTTCATTTATTGGAAGGAACGTTTTCCAGTGGAATAAATCAGGACGCAACGAAGATCCGGAATCTGCCTTTACAGGTGTGGGCGTGAACCAGGGTATCCTCAGGGCTACTCTGCCAAGTATCCGCTCCATGGGATTTAAACTTGCGTTTGATTTTTAGTAACTGACTTTCATTTAAAAAATAAATAGTATGAAATCATCTATCTCAAAAATACTCGTTCTTTCTTTGCTCATAGGATTTGGATCCTGCAGTAAGGATGCTTTGCGGCAAGACGATTTGCTTCAGCAAAAAGACGCGGTGGAATCACTCAACGATCCCTTCCTCTTATCGTCAGTGATCAAAAAATCCGCTCTCTTTTATCAGGACAGGGGATGGGGCAATACGATATTCCCCGGTGCAGTCCAGCATACAATGCGCAATTACCAGGGCGGAGATAATTATTACAGCGCCTTTAAGGGGCTGCCAACCGACCTGTACTCTGCAATGGATAATCTGAAATTCATTGATTCTGCAATAAAACTGGCTGCGGCAAAAGGTTCGGATACTCATGTAGGGATCTTTACAACATTCCGGGTTCTTATGTTTTCGTTCATGACTGATTTTTACGGTGATGTTTATTACAGCCAGGCTCTCAAAGGCAGGGATGGAATCCTTTACCCGGTCTATGATAAACAATCAGATATCTATGCCGGCCTGCTCACTGAACTTGACGAGGCTGCAGCTTTGATTTCAAAGGGTAAAGACAATCTCAATCCTACATATGACCTGATGTACGGAGGAGACAAGACTCAGTGGCTTAAATTCTGTAATTCACTGAAATTGCGTTTGCTGATGCGTGCTTCGGCTAAGCTTTCCGATGCAGGAGCAAAAATTTCTGCAGTTGCAGCTCAGTCTTTGCTTTCAGAAGAGGCCGACATGGATGCTTCAATTCCCTATGTTGGCACCAACCCTGTGAACTCATGGGTAGGCGGTTCCAATAATTGGGCAAATGGCGGGGACTTCGAAAAAAGACGGCCATGCAAGACCCTTGTTGACATAATGGCCAATTCGAACGACCCGCGCATGGCGGTATGGTTTGCTCCAATCGAGGATCCATGGACAAGTGATCCCCTGAAAGACGGAGTTTCTTTTACTACAACCGATCCGAATGGTTATGAATATACTTCAACATGGGAATATATTGACAGGTCTGATCCCGTCATTAAGGCTCAGGTACCAAATATTCTCGATTCGAATAAGGTATATGCGGGATTTATTGCCGGCATGAACGGTGATTTTAAAAACGGGAACGGACATTATAATACTTCGGCAGGAGGTACTTATGGCAACTTTAAAGTTTCAAAGTATTCAAAACTGTTTCAGGAAAATGCCAGCGCCTTTCTTAAAGCACAGATTATGAACAAGGATGAAGTTCAGTTTATTCTTGCTGAAGCTGCAGTAAAAGGTTTAATTACAGGAAATGCTGACACTTATTACAGGAAAGGTATCAGATATTCGATGGAGCGCTGGGGTGTAAGTGAATCAGATATAGTTAGCTATCTGGCTCAACCCGGGGTTACCCTGCCTGGCACCAATTCCGGTAAACTGGCCAAAATTGCCGAACAGAAATGGATTGCACTATTCTCAAATGCGACCGAAGCATATCTCGATTTACGCAGGACTAAACTACCCGATATCTTTAAAAATGGTAATCTGGGTACTTATGATTTTCCTTTGCGTTTCCGATATCCCGGGAACGAATCAGGACAGAACAGGGATGCTTATGATAAGGGTGTAGCTACTTTGTCGCCTGCCGTTGATAATGAATTTTCCAAAATGTGGTTATTGCAATAGAGTATATAGGTTAGGTTAGGTAACGTTTCGCAATGGGTGTTTGGGTGCCGGTGCTTTAGACTGGCACCCATTCTTCTGTTAATTTAATAACAGGGTTTGTTCTGGTTTTTTTAAATCAATCTGATTATTATGAAAAAAATTCAAGGTATTCCGGTTTTTTTCCTGGCAGTTGTTGTGGCAACATTCCTCTCCTGTTCATCCGGGCGAAAAGGGGAAGCAATTAATACTGAAACTCATTCCGATAAACCCTTTTTGCAGGATTATAGTATAAAATACAGAATCGATACGGGTGATTATAAGTTGCTCAGAGTAGTATCGGACCGTAACGGTTATATACAGATCCTTTCTTCAAAGGGATTATTGCGTCCCCGCGATGGACAATTCCTGTTCCCCGGACAGTTGGTGAAGGATGTTCAGGACAGGCAGACATCTGACAAGAAAATTTCGGGGATAGCTATTTATAAAGATCAGATAGTCTATCTCGACGACAAGGCTGTTCTGAGCAATGCCTGGGCTGGCAAACTTTATTCCAGGCACGAATTACCTGAGGCCTTCCTCCTGACGGGAGGAAATGATATGGAATTCCTGATCTCTGACGGTCAGAAATTGCTTCTTCTCAGGGATTCTGAAAAATTATGGGAAGGATCGATTTCGGGAGAAGAGATTAAAGATATCAAATTCGATAGTGAGAATAACCTCTATTGGATACTTGGATCATCGGCCATCAGCAGTTTCTCACCGTCAACCAGGGAAATCAAGACTTTGGTGAACAACAATACAGTCACATGTATTGGGATTGCAGAAGGAAAGATAATTGCAGGGACCAGCGACGGCTACTTTGAAACCGACATCAAAACCGGGAAACAGACGGGGGCGATTCAAAAAGTTCTGCCATGGACTGAACTTACGACAATAGCTGTGATTGACGGTAAAATCTGGTTCGGTTCATCAAGAGGAGCCTTCATGAAGAGAAAGGATGGCAAATTCAATTATTATGCTTCCGAACGATGGCTGCCTTCCGATAAGGTTGCCGATATTGCCAAAGGTCCGGATAACTCGGTTCTCATCCTTACCGATAAGGGCTTGGGAAAGATTTGTTTTGAGGAGATGACACTCCATGATAAAGCGATGTTTTTTGAAAAACAGGTTCGTGAACGTCATATCCGGACAGGTTTTAATGCCACTGTATCTGGTATGAAAAACGGAGACGTAACAACCGGAAGCATGGAAGATTCTGATAATGACGGATTATGGACCTCGATGTACCTTGCCGGAGAGACATTTCGTTATGCCGTCACAAAAGAGGACGAGGCTTTGCAGAATATAAGGGAGTCGCTTGATGCCATGGAAAGGCTCTATACAATCAACAAGATCCCGGGGTTTCCCTCAAGGTCCTTCGAGCGAAGCGGATATAAATATGATGATGAAGCATGGCGAAGGGCTGATGATCCTGAATGGGACTGGAAATCAACGACAAGCTCCGATGAGGCAATCGGTCATATTTTTGCCTTCGGGGCAATTGCCGAACTTGTAGATGAGCCTGAACTGAAGAATAAGGCAATCATGCTCATCGATACTCTGATGTCGCATATCCTGAAGAACAAATTCTACATGATCGACTGGAACGGAGAACCTACAAAATGGGGCAGGTGGAATCCTGAATATGTTAATGCCAGGCCCGAAATGGTTGGCGATCGAAAGATTACAGCTTCAAACATCACGGGCATGTTGCAGACCGCCTATCATTTTACAGGAAAACAGAAATATAAGGATGCAATACTCTATCTGATGAAGGAGCACGGTTATCTTGAAAACCTCATGCGTCCCATGAGCTCAATAGGCATGGCCCCGCCAGATGCTGATGCGCTTAGCAGGGATCTTTCCGACGGATGGAACCATTCAGATGATGAGATGTATTTTGTCGGCTACTGGGGATTGTACCGTTATGCCCTTAATGATACCCTCAAAGCAAAATACAGGGAGGCTATTATTGACCATTGGGAGATAGAGAGACCCGAGAAAGAAGGTCTCTGGAATATAATGACCGCAATTGCCGAAACAGATAAAATCGATCTTGAAAATGCTATCTGGTATCTGCAGGAATATCCTCTCGACCTGGTAAACTGGACTGTAATAAACAGCCAGAGAAAAGATATGAAAAAGATAGAGCCAAATTTCAGGAAACAGACCATTGAAGAGGTCCTTCCTCCGGATGAAACGGGTATTTCAAGGCATAATGGCAATATGTTTGACCTCGATGCCTATGGTGATGGCAGGTCGGAGAACAGTGCTGGTGATATATGGCTTCTTCCTTACTGGATTGGAAGGTATCTTGGGGTTATAGGTGGACCGGAGGGCAAAAACTGAGACATTTAGGTTGAGAAGGGGAGAAGGGGAGAAGGGGAGAGGGGGAGAGGGGGAGAATGGGAGAGGGGGAGATGGGGAGATGGCGAAATAGTGGGGATGGATTCCCCCTTTGAAGGGGGCCAGGGGGATGTTCTTAC
>CAIMVD010000126.1 GCA_903844815.1 uncultured Bacteroidota bacterium
GTTCTTAAATCCCCCCTTGGGGGGTTGGGGGGTAAAAACACAAGAATAGTAGAGTGGTCCCTGTGGTAAAATATTCTTTTCATGTTTGGTAATAATATTCCTTAACTAAACGCCATTGTTTTAAAGGTTTTAATACTTCTATAATCTGTTTAGAATTGAGAGATCCCTCATTCTTCCGCTTGACGGATTTCGGTTAAATAACTAATTTTTTTAAGCGAAAGAATTCGGGATGACATGGATTTATGTGAAGACAAGGGGGAAGGAAGCAGCGGCGATTCTACTGAATTGATTTTCTGATAAATGACTATTGAATCGCCGCTGCTTCCTTCCCCCTCATGCACACAAAAAATCTGTCATCCCGAAACTCATCCACCCAGGGGTGCAGATCTAACTAAAAGAATATGAAGTGGATGAGTTGAGGGATCTTACTCTCGCAGAAACAGATATTTTGTTAACTCATTCTTATAAATGAGAGAAACCTCAACTATATTAACAGAGAGAAAAAGATGTGATGAAAGATTAGCTTCAAAAGGAGGGGAGAGTTATTTTGTAAATATTTTCATTATGATAGTCAGATCCCTTTTCCTTTTCCTTTGAGTAATCAATTGATTATCACGAATAATCACCGGGATTAAGAAGAAACTATTTTCCCGAAAACTCCTGGAGCCTAACATTCATATTCTTAAGAGCCTTCAAAAGATTATCCTCAGGTTTAAGAAAATCCTGATCTCCCCAGAAATCGGGGTCATAGTTGTTTATTGTTTTTGAAAATATTGAATGGACCGGAGCAAGCTCCTCCCTGTCGAAACGCACGACATTCTCCAGGGTAGTTTCGGTTATTGCCAATTCAAAGAAGACCCTGAACTGAGTATTGAAAAATATTTTTTTACGGTCAGATGTGAAGATTAGATCGCCTCTGACATGGCTCAGGAAATACCTGTTGTTCATTTTCCGGTAGCTGACCGAGTATTTTACCGAAACAGGCCAGGTGTTAAACCCACTGGAAGAGCTGGTTACAAATGAGTCTTTAAGTTTCCTGATTAAGGTCTTGTTCAATTCAAATTCGGCGTTTAATATTCCATAATCAGACGTGTTGATATAAATGGTTCCCTTAAAAAGGGGTAGGTCGACATCCTCCTTCTGTTCAAATTCAATTGCATATGCTGCTTCATCGTCGTACGTGACTATATCTGTCATCATATATTTGTAATCCTTCATACTTTCAGAAGCGAAAAAATCGAAGGCATTGCGGGCACCGTCGAGATCAAGGCAGGTAGAGAGACCTGCTTTAAGCCGGATTGCCAGAGTATCCCTCAGATCGGCATTGTCAATTTTCCTGCTTTTATATACTTTCACCTGATCGCGCAAAAGGGTTGATGTATATGAGGTCTTATATATCTGAATAATCGCTTCGGAGTAGGACTGAAGCTCGTTTTTCTTCAGGACACCCTCTCTGTAGAAACCGGTCATTAATGCTGGCGTATTTCCGTAATTTGCAGGCACCATTGCTTTTGCCTTTGCAATTATTTCCTGGGGGATCTGGTTCCTTATTATTATTTCGGGGATGGATATGAATTCGCGCTCCATAGGTATTGTGACCGGGTTCTCCCTTATCCTGCTGACAGCCATTTCGCTTCGCTGGTATCCCAGGTAAGAAATCAGGAGGGTGTCATCAGTCAGACCCTGCATTATCTTCAGTCCGAATTCGCCATTTTCATTCGATACGGTTCCCCTTCCGCTGTTCTTAAGGGCAATAGTCGCAAACGGGAGAATTTCATTTGTCTCTGCATCTGTAATCAAGCCTGTGATGAATCGTGGTTCTTTGAGAGGGAGTGAATCTGTTATCGGAGAAAGTATCCCCCTGGGTCGGGATATTATAATATATTTATCAATTAATGAAAAAACCAGTGAGTCGTTTTGAAGAACAAAATTAAGAACTTTCCTCAAGGCAGTTCCGGTGAAGTTCATCTCAGTCTCTTTCCCGGTATCGATCAGACGACTGTCATAGCTGAAGTTGTAACCTGTTTGTTTGCTTATCAGGGCCAGGGCTTCACCTGTTGTAACTATTCCTGAGCTGAAGGTGAACGTTGAGTCAAGAATGCTATTCTGACATTCTGCCCTCTGAGGGAGGTACGTTAGAAGCGAAAATAAAATGGCCGGAAAGTACTTCCTGATATAGCCATCGAGTGCTGACATCTTAAGAAGAAAGCTATTTCTTTAAAAGATGGTAAACATTTCCATCCTTCGAAAAACTTAGGTTAAAACTAACACAAATTACCTGAATTATTGTATCCGGAGACTGATTATCAATAGGGGAGGTCCATGAATTTTCAAGGATCTCATTATCATCAGCCACGATTTCCATATTATAGACTCTTTTAAGATCCCTGAAAACCACATCGAGTTTCTGGCCGTTATAGTCGAGCCTGCGATCTTTCCATGCTAGGTAGTTTACATTATTGTTGGCTCTTTTCTCAGGCATATCTGAATTGATCGTGCCTATGAAACCCGGATCGAGGGTTATTGACTTTGAACCTGTATTGTCGGAAAGCTCAACTATGCCGGTTTTAACGAATACTTCAACGGCCGATTCGCTGTTAGCGGTGATGACATTAAAGGATGTCCCCACAACTTTTATCCTTGCTTTGCCTGCATCGATAATAAATGGCTTTGCTTTGTCGGGAGAAATCTCAAAGAATGCTTCACCGGTAAGTTTAACATTCCTGCCTTTTTTCCCGAAATTGGAGCGATAGCTGAATTCTGAGTTGCGGTTCAGGAACACTCTGCTTCCATCAGGAAGGTCAGCAACAAGGCCAGTTTGGTCATTGCCTGATGCCAGAGTGATCCTTTTGCTCAAAGCGCCGGAATTGGCCAAATAGAAAACTGCCGAACCTATGCCGATCAGGATAAGGGCTGCTGCAGCTATTCTGGCGAATGTATTGCTCAGGATTCTGACCCTGGCCGGGGTTTGTAACGGAACCCGTTTCTCCCCGCCTATTCTGGAAAGTAGGCTGTTCCAGGCTTTATCGACATCGACATCCTTTTCATTTACCGGGACTGTTGCCTTAAGCTCTTCCCATTGTTTCCCGGAGTTAGAGCTGTCTTCTTCTCCAAACCTGGAAAGCAGTTCGCTTTTAGCATTTTTTTCCCCCGAAAGATGGGCTGCAAGCTCTTCCCATTCCTTTACTGTAAATCCGTCCGTTTTCTTTGTTGCTTTCATTTTTCTGTCAATTCTTTTCTGAATGCTTTAAGCGCTTTGCCCATGTTGGCTTCCACCGTCTTTACCGATACCGACAACTTTTCGGCTATCTCGTGGTATTTTAATCCTTCAAACCTGTTCATGTAAAATATCTGTCCGCATCGTTCAGGCAATTTGTCGAGGATTCCGGCAATTTTTTCCTGCAGTTCCTTATATTGAAGTATATCTTCCGGATTTTCTGCCAGTTCTGAATTGTTTGCCGACATCTCTTCAGCGTGCCTGGCCACAATCCGGTTATGTCCTATAAAATGGAGACACCGGTTATGTACCGACCTGAACAGATAACCATTTAAAGAACTTTCAATCCTGAGGCTCTCCCTGTTTTGCCAGAGCCTGAAAAAAAGATCCTGAACTATTTCTTCCGAAGCATCCTGATCTTTAATAAGTGTTTTAGCATATCGAACCAGGGAAACATAGGAGGATCTGAAAAGTGACTCAAAAGCCGCGATATCACCTTGCCGGATCCTCCCTGTTATCTCAGTATCCCTGATCATTTAAACCTGTTTTATTTATTGAAGTCTTCCCTGTCGCTGAATTTGACTTTTCTGCTGAGTTTGCGTATTGCCGATTCTATGCTCTGATCGGGTTCTATCACATTATAGTCGCCCCAGAATTTCTGATCGGCAAATGAGCTGACCTTTTCAGAAAACACATCTGTATATTTTACTTTATCTTTTCCTGCAAATTTAATAACTTCCTGATCAGTACGGTCGGTCACGGCTATTTCCGACATAGTTGTATAGTAAGTGTTGAAGAGTTTTTTCTTCCAGTCGACTTTGAATTTGACTTCAGCCCTTGAGTATGCAAAGTACCATTTTCCGTTCTGTTCGCGGTATTTTGTACGATAAGTTGCAATTTCAGGAGTTACTTCCATTCCAAGGGGTTTCTTTCTTATAAAGATCGAAGCTGCCTGGTCCTTGTTTGCAAGGTTAAACCCGAATTCCGCCTCAGTGATTGCAAAGCTTTCCATTTCAATATATAGAGTTCCCATGAACAATGGCATGTCCACCGAAGGTTTCTGGATGAAATCGATTACATAATGTGGCTTATTGTCAATCTCAATAACTGTTGCCAGTTTGTAATTGTAAAACTCCATTGATTCTTTTGTAAGTATCGATTCGGTATTCTTTGCGATGTCGAGTGCAAGTACGCTTACCGGACCTCCCTGGAGTTTGAACAACACTGTATCCATCTTCTGAACGTCGGAGCTTTTTCTTCCCTTATAGATTCTTGTTCCGTCGAACCTTATATCAGTATCATAGGGGGCTTTGAATATCTCAACAACTGCTTCCCCTATAGAAACATAGGTTCGGTTTTTCCTGATCGTCTCCCTGTAGAATGCGGTCATTAGATTTGGCACTGATTCATAGTTTTTGCTTATACTGTGTATGGCTTTTGCGACTATATCATTGGGATCAAGAGGTTTTACAACTATCTCCTTAATAGGTATCGGTGCCGACTCGAGCTGAATTACATTCTTATAACCGTTATCTCTCAATTCACTAACAGGTACTAACTTGTTTTTATACCCGAGGAAAGTAAACTCGAGGTTCTTTCCTGCAACAGGTTCCCCGATCTTAAGTACAAATTCTCCGTCGATGTTTGTGATGATTGCAACATTCGATTCCTTTACGGCGACTGAGGCAAATACCAGAGCTGTACCGTTTTCAGCATCCACTACCTTACCTTTGATCGTAATGTATTCCTGCTGATCGATTTTTTTCTTTTCCTTTAAATCTCCTGCAGATGCAGTGGCGAAGGTGAAAGCCAGCAACAAAACTGCTCCGATTGGCGAAATGTTTCTAAATGTTTTCATGGCTTAAAATATTAAATTAAACTTATAACTCAATGTTTTTCGAAATAGCTATTTTTCGTTTTCAGTTGTATGACCAACGAAGGTTAGTTTGACCCTATGTGTTTTTAGAAATAATTCGATTTTTTTTAACACGGAGTAGCACTGAGTTTAGACAGAGTTTCACTGTGTAACTCCTTTAAAACACCGTGTACTCCGTGTTAAAAAAGTCGGTTTTTATTTTATATATTGCTCCGCATATTTTATTTGTCGATGTATCAGCATTTTAAAAAAACTGCCAATCTTTTCGGTTCTGGTTATTCTTATATCAGGAGCATTGTTTCGGGTAACCCTGAAGCGATTGGCATGCCTCTGGCCATTGGTGCCGAGCTTACAAATCACTGCAACCTGAGGTGTCCTGAGTGTCCTTCGGGATCGGGAACCCTTACCAGGGCACGAGGCTTCATGGATCCGGTTCTTTTTCAAAAAATTATTGATGAGCTTAGTCCGTATCTATATAACATCAATCTGTACTTTCAGGGAGAACCGATGCTTCATCCGAAGGTTTTTAAATTTCTTGAGATAAGCAGGAATGTTAAAACAGTAATTTCAACGAATGGTCATTATTTGAATGCTGACAATGCAGAACAGCTAGTTAAATCGGGTCTTGATAAGCTGATCGTATCGCTCGACGGAGCAGATCAGGAGACCTATTCGGCCTACAGGATGAATGGTAATTTCGTGACAGTGATAAACGGCATAAAAACAGTAACAGAAGCAAAAAAAAGATTTTCTTCGGCAATAAAGGTTGAAATTCAATTCCTGGTGAATAAGATTAACGAGAATCAGGTGGGACAGATGGAAAGACTGGCATCAGATCTTGGGGCTGAGCTTCGTCTCAAATCGATGCAGGTAGCCGTAAGGGAAAATATGGGAAAGTGGCTTCCCGTAGATGGCCGGTTCGGCAGGTACCGTCTTAAGGGTGATGAGTACTTCATTAAAAGCTCTTTACCAAACAGATGTTCCCGTATGTGGTTCAATCCTGTCATTACCTGGGATGGCAAAGTTATTCCCTGCTGTTTTGATAAGGATGCAGAATACATAATGGGCGATCTTAACCAGGATTCATTCAGGGAGATCTGGACCAGCCCCAAATACAGGATCTTCAGGAAGAGCATCCTCACAGGGAGGAACATGATAGAAATGTGCAGGAACTGTTCATCCGGATTACATCTGAGATTTTGAGAAAACGAAAAGTTATAAATTGAAAACCATTTAACATTGCCTCTATGAAAAAGCTGAAAATCATCCTGATCTCTTTATTGGTCCTGATTATTGCAGTTCTGGCTGCAGGACTCCTTATGGTGAAAAGTATCTCACGTGGAGGGCTACCGGTTTATTCGGGAGAACTTACAATTACAGGTCTCAATTCGGGAGTTACCGTTTACAGGGATGAGCGCGGAATGCCTCACATTATTGCAACAGATGAACATGATCTTTATTTTACAACAGGTTATGTGATGGCACAGGAAAGGTTATGGCAGATGGACCTCATCAGAAGGGCAACAACAGGACGGCTGTCGGAAATTTTCGGTGAAAAATACATTCAAACCGATCTTTTTCTGCGGAGCCTTGACATGACTGCCAAATCGAAGATGATATTAAGCAACGAGGATAGCTCAGTTGTTGAGTGCATGCAGGATTATGCCGATGGGGTTAATACTTATATTTCAGCTGCCGGGAAAAAACTACCTCCCGAATTCAGGATTCTCGGATACAGGCCCGATCCATGGAAACTAGAGGATATTGCCAATATTATAGGATATATGGGCTGGGACCTGGCAGCAGGAAACATGACTGCAGATCTTTTCAATTACAGGCTCCGGCAGAAACTGGGTGATGAAAAGGCAAGTTCCCTCATACCCGATAACAAGGCTGTTATTCCTACAGTTTTCACCGGTTTCAGGTTATCGGAGGCCGCTTTAAAAGAGGCTTCAGATTATATAGCCTCTACCGAAAAGCTTCAGGCATTGGGAATTGCTTCATTCGCGGGTAGCAATAACTGGGCTGTAAGCGGAAATAGAACCTGGACAGGGAAGCCTGTTTTATCGAACGACATGCACCTTGGGCTTAACTCCCCCGGCATCTGGATTCAGATGCACCAGGTTATTCCGGGAAAATTGAATGTTACAGGGGTGGCTGTCCCGGGAGAGCCATTCATAGTGGCAGGTCATAATGAAAAAATCGCATGGGGTATGACAAACCTGATGGTTGATGATATCGACTTGTTTGCCGAAAAGCTAAATCCTGATAACCAAAACCAGTATTTTTTCAATGGCGAATGGAAGAATATGAAGATAAGGCAGGAGATAATAAAGATAAAAGGAGGGAAGGCAGATACCTTATCACTGAGTTTTACTCACCGCGGTCCTGTTATTTCAGGGATGCGTGAAGTAACTGATGCCACTCTCTCAATGAAGTGGTCGGGTTACGATCCAAGCGATGAACTGCTGGGTGTTTACAAGTTAAACAGGGCAGGTAACTGGGATGAGTTCAGAGAGGCCATAAGTGCCTTTGGGTCAGTTAGCCAGAATTTTATTTTTGCCGATACTGAGGGGAATATAGGATTGAATACGGGAGGCGGAATTCCTGTCAGGAAAGGTTACGGATCATTAATCCGGGATGGCAGCACCGATGAATTCGACTGGAAGGGATATGTGCCTTTCAGCCAGTTTCCTTCGAGCCTGAATCCCGATAATGGCTATGTTTCTTCAGCAAACAATAAGACAGTAAGCGATGAATATCCTTATTATATATCATTTAGTTTTTATCCTCCTTACAGGATCGGCAGGATCCGTCAGATGCTCGATGAGAAGCCATCGTTTGGCCTGGATGATTTTAAGAGGATGATCACCGATCAGCATTCTGCTTATGCCGCCCTTCTGACCCCCCATATCCTTAAGCTGAAGGAAAAACAATCGTCGATGACTCCGGCTGAATCAGCATCGCTCGATCTGTTTGCCGGATGGGATTTTGACATGAATGCAGGCCTGGTTGCTCCGACTATCTTTGAATTCTTCAGGCAAGAGCTGTCGAAAAACCTTTTTTCAGATGAGCTTGGCGATCTCTTTAAAGAGCTGCCAGGTTCAATACGAGATAATAATATATATAAGATACTGGTTGCAGGTCCTGATGAATGGGTCGATGATGTTAATACGCCAGCGAAAGAGACTTTCGATGACATTGTTCTGAAGAGCTTTACCGGGTGTGTGGCTGTCCTTTCTGAAGCATACGGACCTGATGTTGCCAAATGGACCTGGGGGAGCATTCATAAGTTCAGGCTCGACCATCCGCTTGGGTCGGTTAAAATGCTTGATAAGTTATTTGGCTTCAATTCAGATACATACAGTGTTGGCGGAAGCAATCATACTGTTTGCCCCTACACTTACGATGATGGTTTTAGGGTAACCAATGGGGCTTCGGAACGTCATGTTTTCAATACTGCTGACTGGGACGAATCTCTTACTATAATTCCTACCGGCATATCAGGTGTGCCTGCAAGCGAGTTTTATCTCTCGCAGACTAAGAACTATGTAGAAGGAAAGTTCTATAAGGATGCGTTTACGGAAGGTGCCGTAAAGGGGGCTGCAAAATATACTTTGAAATTGTTGCCGGGGAATTAGAATTACTTTGTGTCCCTGGTGAAACCCTTAGGGTCCTTCGTGGTAAAAAAAAAGATTTAACCACAAAGGACTCGAAGGATTTCTCAAAGTAACACAAAGGGAAGAACTTATTAGAATCAGTTTCTTCTACAGCAGTGATTTGACTAAGAACTTATTAAACTGTCATCACATCTTTCTCTTTCAAAGCCATGATCTTGTCGATCCTGGTATTGAAATCATGTGTCATTTCCTGGATTATATCTTCCGCATCTTTTTCGAGATCTTCCGGGAGTCCGTCTTTAAGCAGTTTCTTTAACTCGTCGTTAGCCCATTTTCTGGCAGTACGGATGCTTATTTTTGCTGTTTCTCCTTCGTTCCGGACCTGTTTTACAAGCTGATGCCTTCTTTCTTCTGTAAGAGGGGGTATACCAATACGGATAATCTCGCCGTTATTGACCGGCGTTAATCCGAGGTTGGCTGCCATTATTGCTTTTTCAATAACTCCAAGCATTTTTCTATCCCAGGGCTGTATAATAATGGTTTTTGCATCCGGGGTATTGATGTTTGAAACCTGCGACAAAGGGGAGTTCACACCATAATAATCGATTGTAACACCATCGAGTAAAGCAGGATTTGATCGTCCTGCACGGAGGCGAGCGAGTTCATGTTCAAAATGGTCTGAAGCTTTTTCCATTCTTTCCCTGGTCTCGTCTGTAATAAGTTCAATTTCTTCGTTCATATGATTCAGGTTAAATGATGTATGTTTTCAATAAAGTCCTGACAGGTTTAAATAGAACCTCTGTCAGGCAGACAAAAATAATAAAAACGTCTAAAGTGCAATAGTATGTTAGTTGCTTACCAATGTACCTGTCTTGTCGCCAATCACGACTCTCAGGAGGTTTCCAGGCTTATTCATGTCGAAGACGATTATGGGCATATTGTTATCCCTGCACATTGTAAACGCAGTGGAATCCATTATTTTAAGACGTTTGCTGATGACCTCTTCGAAAGAAACCCTGTCGAATTTTATTGCAGCCGGGTCTTTTTCCGGATCTGCGGTATAAACTCCGTCCACCCTGGTGCCTTTAAGAAGCACATCGGCGCCGATCTCGACTGCTCTCAGAGCCGAGGCGGTATCGGTGGTGAAGAAGGGGTTTCCCGTGCCTCCGGCAAGAATGCAGACAGTATTGTCATTCATGGCCTCAATCACTTTGTCCCTGTTATATAGTTCGCCCACAGGTTCCATTCTTATGGATGTGAAAACCCTGGCCCTACCTCCATGCCTGTTGATGGCGCTCTCGATGGCAAGACTGTTAATAACAGTTGCGAGCATCCCCATCTGATCGCCCTTTACCCTGTCGAAACCTGATTCAGTACCGCTGAGGCCGCGAAAAATATTCCCGCCCCCGACAACTATGGCAACTTCACAACCTTTTTCAACAACTTCCAGTACTTGTTTTGCATATTCTTCGAGAACGGAATCGCTGATACCCTGATTCCCGTTTCCGGCCAATGATTCACCGCTTAGTTTCAATAATACTCTTGAATATTGCATAATGATAAGGTATTTAAACTGTTGAATAAATATTTCTTTTATCTTTTTTCCGGTCAGGTTTTTTTGTGCAACGAAAATAATAAATATGCAGGTAATTATAAAGGATAGGGGGAAAATAGATAAGTTATTAAACAAATTACAGCGCTGATTAAAAAGTCCGTTCTTAAGTGTAATTTCCTTTGTGCCCCTTTGTGCCATCCTTCGAGTCCTTTGTGGTTCAATGTTTTATTTTTTACCACGAAGGGCACTAAGGGTTGCACTAAGGCCTCAAAGGCTTATAAATAAACCGACATCACAGGAAGATAATGGTGGTGAAAAAAATCCCCGGTCAAAAAGATCTGACCGGGGATGATATGAAAATTAAGTATTTTCTGTTGACCGAGACAAACAGTTATTGGTTCTTCTCAACTTCCTTCCATACAAGGGCACTGGCTCCCAGGATGGCTGCAGAGCTCTCTTTAAGCTCTGAAGGAAGGATTTTTACTTTATTGCGGAAGACTGGCATCAGATGACGTTCCATGCTATCTTTTGCAGGTTTAAAGATATAATCACCTGCCGCTGCTGCGCCGCCGAAAAGGAAAATTGCTTCCGGGCTCAGATAATGAACAGTATCGGCTAAAGTACGGCCGAGAATCTCACCGGTTACCTGGAAGACCTTTTTAGCTATACGATCACCCTTTTCAGCTGCATCAAAAACCACTTTTGATGTCATTTCGCTCATCGGGATCTTTGAGAGAGGGCTTTCCGAATCATTATATTTTGCAAGGAGTTCATAAACAGTACGTTTGATACCCGTTGCAGAGCAGTAGGCTTCAAAATGGCCCAGGCCACCGCAACCGCAGAGACGTCCGCCGGGAACAACAGTGACATGTCCGCATTCGCCCGCAAAACCATCGGAACCATAAACCAGATCCCCATTAACTATCAGGCCGCTTCCGAGTCCTGTTCCCAGGGTCATCATTGCAAAATTCTTCATTCCCTTTCCGCCGCCGTAAATCATTTCCCCAAGGGCAGCTGCATTTGCGTCATTAGTAAGTTTTACATATTTAAACTCGGGGAAATTGCCTTGTATGAGCGAAGCAAAATTAATAACGCCAACGAAAGGAAGATTTGGGGCGTATTCAATGGTTCCGCTGTAGTAATTTGCATTTGGCGCGCCAATACCAATACCCAGAACTTCTATTTCGGGATTGATATTTTTCACCATTTCAATAGCATTTTTGATTTCTGCGGTAAGATCGCTGACATATTTGCCAAGCAGTGTATCAGAAACAGCCTGGGTCATACCCGGATTTTCCATTTTTTGAGGAGTAGGCATCTGTGGTTTTCTTTCATACAACACATTGCCATCACTGTCAACCACTCCGATTGCAGTATTTGTTCCACCAATATCAATTCCGATTGATACCTTTTTCATCTGTTCAGTTTTTTAATTTAATGATTTATTTTAAAAGACACAGACATAAACAGGGTATTATTCAAATACTTGCCGTTTATGTCTGCATTTATTTTGTTTTAAGTTAAGCTTCTTACCTTATCTTGCTTCCTTTAAAAGCGTAGAAGGTGATATAGAGATATGATACAAGGGGTACAAGCAGGGCAGCTTTTACACCCATGTTGTCGGTAAACCATCCCATAACAAGCGGAATTACAGAACCTCCAACAATAAGAGTATTAATAATTCCTGAAGCCATAGGCATTTCGTACTTGTCGAGGTCTTTCACGCCAAGGGCGAAAATGTTCGGGAACATTATTGAGTTAAAGAATCCGATAGAAAGAAGAGCCCAGATACCAACTTCATAACCAAGTACTGTTGATGAGAATACAAGTGCTGCTGCAATTATTGCAAAGAGGCCAAGTACAATGTTTGTTTTGCCTTTTGCAATCTGCATTGCAAGGAAATTAAGACAAGCAATACCGAGGAAAATAAGCCCGTTAACAGGCTGTGAGATGAAAACAAATTCGCCATTCTGGATCTGACTGCTTGTAACAAGCCATCCAACAAAGAATGCGATTATGATCATTAATCCTGAGTACATGTATTTTTTCTGAGCATCCATTGAACTCAGGTTGATTGAACCAAGGAAACGACCGACCATTGCGCCGCCCCAGTACATAGCAGCCATCTTTGCTGCTTCGCCCAGCGCCATGTTGGTATTTTTAAGATAAGGAACAACTGCAGTTGAGATACCAACTTCAGCGCCAACATAAAAGAAGATAGCCAGGGCGCCGAGTAATACATGAGGGTGTTTCCAAACGCTCTTTCTTTCACCAAGATCTTCACCTGTAATGATTTCAGGCAGTTTCATTAAGTATATTGCAACTGCAATTATCACAATTAATGTTCCAATAAACAGGAATGGTCCCTGTACTGCTTTAGGGCCCATAAGCAGTTTAGCAGGTGTCAGAACAAATATTCCAACAACGAAAGGAGCGATTGTTGTTGCAACGCCGTTAAGAGCCTGGGTCAGGTTAAGCCTTGCTGAAGCTGTCTCTTCGTTTCCAAGAGCAGCAACATAAGGATTGGCAGCTGTCTGAAGGAAAACAACACCAGTTGCCATTACGAATACTGCACAAAGGAAAAGCGCATATGAAGGAATTGCTACTGCGGGATAGAAGAGGAAACAACCAAGACCAATGGCAAGGCAGCCAATTACCAAACCCATTTTATATCCGGTTTTCTTAATTATGCTTCCGCAAATAAATGAGAAAACGAAGTACGCGAAAAAGAATACTCCGTTGACAAGATTTGCCATGAAATTGCTCAGCTGAAAGGTAGCCTGTACCTGATCTTTCAGGGCAATGTTGAAGTTGGTCATGAACCCGAAAATGAAAAAGATCATTAACATCATGGTCATACCCAGTCGTAAATTGCTATCAGTTTGTTGTTTCATTTAGTTGGTTTTTTTCGTGGTGAATAAGGAATTTACTTTGTCAATTGTGATTAACAAATATATAAAAGTAATTGTATTAAACTAATGAGGGCGGTATTAAAAGCAGTTCGTTTATTTCCATCCTGCAAGCTCAAGGAATACTTGTTGATATTCAAATATTTAAAGAGCTCAGCAAGGAGAGGCTGTGATAATTTTAAGCTTTTATAACAACTGGCATTGAAAAAGCAGGAATCAGAACAAAAAAAAGGTGGCACCCTGGGGCGCCACCTGAATATTAAAATATGAACCTACGTACTAGAGATTAAGAGAGTATCTTTTGAATTCGGAAACAGTAAGATCCTTGTCGGCAGACTGAAGGTACTGTTTGATCGTAACTTTATTGTCCTTAACGAATTCCTGGTTAAGAAGTGTACTGTCCTTGAAGAATTTAGCAAGCTTGCCCTGGGCAATCTTTTCGAGCATCTCTTCAGGTTTGCCTTCACGTCTGGCCTGTTCTTTGCCGATCTCAATTTCCTGAGCAATAACTGTCTCAGAAACGAAATCCTTATCTATAGCAACAGGGTTCATGGCAGCTATCTGCATTACAACATCCTTATAAACTTGTTCATCAACACCTGCTATTGTAAAACCTGCAAGGGTGGCCAGTTTGCTTCCGGGGTGAATGTAAGCGTGAACGTGAGCAGCTTCAACTTTTTCGTAGTATGAGATATCAAGTTTCTCACCAATAATACCGATATACTCAATAACTTTCTCACCAACTGTTGCACCTTCCATAGGAAGAGCTTTAAGGTCTTCCAGAGTTGCAGGTTTGCTTGAAAGGGCGATGTCAATAATTTTATTTGCAAGAGCCAGAAAGTCAGCATTTTTTGCAACAAAGTCAGTCTCACTGTTCAGAACCATAATAGCTCCGAGTTTTCCGTCTTCAGAAACTTTGGAAAGAACAACGCCTTCTGTTGCATCCCTGTCGGCACGCTTGTTAGCAACAGCCTGTCCTTTCTTACGGATTATTTCAATTGCTTTGTTGAAGTCGCCTTCAGATTCCTCAAGGGCTTTTTTGCAGTCCATCATTCCGGCTAAAGTTACCCTTCTCAGTTTGGCAACATCAGCAGCACTTATATTAGACATAATAAAATCTTTATGGTTATTAAATAATTTATTCCTATTCTTCTTCTGTCTCGTCACCAACCTTGATAACATCATCATCGTCGGCATCAACGATAATTTCGTCTTCTTCCTCGATTTCATCTTCTTCCTCGTCATCAGCAACAAGTGCTTCAATGATAGCGGCAGGAATATCCTTGGTTTCAAGTTCCTTCCTCATGATCTTCTTGTCTTTAATCTGAGGCTCTTTATCTTTCTCAAGTTTTCTTTCGCCAAGACCTTCTTCAATAGCCTGACATAAAATTCCGATTATCAGTGATATGGATTTTGATGCATCATCGTTTGCAGGAATCGGGAATTCGATATCCGACGGATCCGAATTGGTATCGACCATTGCAAATACAGGAATTCCAAGTCTTTTTGCTTCCCTTACTGCAATATGTTCTTTTGAAACGTCAACAATGAAAAGCGCCGAAGGCAGTCTTGTAAGGTCAATTATACTACCGAGTGTTTTTTCAAGTTTTGCTCTCTGCCTGGTTATCTGCAGTCTTTCACGCTTTGACAGATTCAGAAAAGTACCGTCGACAGCCATCTTGTCAATAGATGACATTTTCTTGACAGCCTTACGGATAGTAGGGAAATTGGTAAGCATTCCTCCCGGCCATCTTTCAGTGACATAAGGCATGTTTACTGCTTTTACCTTTTCGGCAACTATCTCTTTAGCCTGTTTCTTGGTGGCAACGAAGAGGATTTTTTTGCCTGACCTTGCGATGTGCTTCATTGCTGAGGCAGCTTCGTCGATCTTAACGACGGTTTTCTCGAGGTCGATGATATGAATACCGTTGCGCTCCATGAAGATATAGGGAGCCATGGCGGGATTCCATTTTCTTTTCAGGTGACCAAAGTGAACACCTGCATCAAGTAATTCTTTAAAATTTGTTCTTGGCATTTTTCTTGTTTATTAAGTTTACATTCATTTAATCAATCACAAAGTAGCTCCCGTGAGGGAAGTCTCTGTAATTTCGATACTAAACTTGCATCTATACCGAATGATTTCTAATTCCTAACGTTTACTGAACTGGAATCTCTTACGAGCTTTTGGCTGGCCTGGTTTCTTACGTTCAACCTCACGTGGGTCGCGGGTAATGAAACCTTCTGCTTTGAGGGCAGGTTTATTGTCGGCGTCTATTTTTACAAGGGCCCTGGTTATTCCAAGACGAAGAGCTTCTGCCTGTCCTTTAACACCACCGCCATCGAGATTGCAATTGATGTCATATTTATCAACGGCATTGAGGAGAACCAGAGGCTGTGTCACTACGTACTGGAGTGTCTCAGCTCCGAAATATTCCTTGTAATCCCTGCCATTGACAGTGATTTTTCCTTTGCCATCGCTTAAATATACACGTGCTACAGCTGCTTTCCTTCTTCCAAGAGCATTGATTGTCTCCATAACTGATCCTTAAAATGTATTATAATTCAATAGTTTTCGGTTTCTGTGCTTCGTGCGGATGCGATGGTCCTGCATAAACATGCATGTTCCTGTACAATTCGGCTCCCAGACGATTTTTTGGCAACATCCCTTTTACCGCCTTCTCAACCAGGCTGATGGGATTCTTCTTAAGCATAGCCTCAGCTGTAGTTATTCTCTGGCCACCGGGAAAACCTGTGTGCCTGATGTAAACTTTGTTTGACATTTTATCTCCCGATAAAGCAATCTTATCAGCATTGATAACGATCACATTGTCACCACAATCCACGTGAGGCGTAAAATTGGTCTTGTGTTTTCCTCTCAGGGTAAAGGCCACTACTGATGCAAGTCTTCCGAGGATCTTGTCTTCAGCATCAATTATTACCCACTCCTTGTTTACAGTAGCTTTATTTGCTGATACTGTTTTGTAGCTTAAGGTATTCACTTGTTTTATTTTTTAAATTGATACACTTATATTTAATGTAATTACCCCATAATTTTGGGGACTGCAAAAATACAATATATTTCCAAATAAAAAAGAATATTGTATATAATTTCTGATTGTTAGGGAAAAGTAAGTTATTTTTATGGTATAGTTTTAAGGTCAGCAAAGGAAATAAATAGCATGTAAATGGCAACACCTTTTATGAAAAATTTATTTTATTTTATTATTGCAAACCGTAATCAGAAAAACAGGATATGACAGATGACAGGGAGTTTCTACTCAGGGCCGTTGAATTGGCAGGTAAAGGGGTAAAAAGCGGGGGAGGCCCGTTTGGGGCTGTAATTGCCAGGAACGGAGTGATAATCTCGGAAGCTTTTAACAGGGTAGTGCTTAATTCAGATCCCACGGCTCATGCCGAGATCCTGGCAATCAGGCAGGCATCATCGGAATCAGGAAACCACGATCTGAGTGATTGCACACTATTTACCTCATGTGAACCATGCCCCATGTGCCTCGGAGCAATCTACTGGGCAGGAATTAAAAAAGTTGTGTATGCCTGCGACCGTATTGACGCTGAGAAAGCCGGTTTCAGCGACAAACTGATCTACGATGAGATCCTGCTTGATCCCTCGGACAGGAAGATTCTTTTCACCAGGCTGAATGATACCGGGGGAAATGAGGTTTTCAGGGAATGGGAGGGGATGGCTTCTAAAATCCCATACTGATGAGCTTGTCGAAACTGAGGTGCAGGGTTACGGCATTGTCCATCCTGTTAAGATCGAGATCATAAAAAGTCTCAAGTCCGAGATGTAGTTGCAGGAAGCTTTCTGGCAAAAGGTCAAGCGAAAGAAAATTCGTTATAATTCTCCTTTCAGGAATAACTACCCCTGGCTGGTAATCGGAGATACTGCTGTAGATACTGTTCCCGTCGGGGGCATAAAAATTATGCGATTTCCAGTATGAAGCTCCCGCGGAAACCGATTTCCAGGTGTAAGAAAATCTTGTCCAGGATGCAATGCCGCTTGAGATGCCTGACTTTGATTCCCCGTTAAATTCCCTGTTTATGAACTGCAGGTATTCAAGGGATATTTTTCCGAGCCTCTCCTGTGCTATCCTGAAATTGATCTTAAAGCCGCATGCCAGGTTGAAAAAGGTCTCAACAGGTTCAGTATAATTGCTTATTTGTCCTCCAAAATGTTTCAGCTGAAACTGCAGCGGAACTTCAACAGTCATGAAATCACCTACCTGTGATGATGTATATCTGAACGATTCACCAAAAGCGATTATTTCCCTTGTTGAATCTCCCTTGAAAACATAATTCTCCCAGCTGAGCCAGGTGTCGTTAAAGAGGTGATTGTTTGATGACGTGAGCTGAAAGCCATCCTCAGCATATTGGTTATAGAGCCGTTCATTGGAAAATTGGGGATCATAAAGCCTGTGTTTATCGCTACCTGAAAGTGAGCCCAGCGTAAGAGCCGTATTTTCAGAGATGCCAAGTGAAACTGAAAATACAGGGCGTACCTGTGAAAAATAATCAGTTCCCCAGTATTTCAGAAGATGTGCACCGGCACGCAGGGTAACTTTTTGAGATGGTGAATATACAAGTTCGGGACGGAAGAAGAACCCAAGGAGGGTGTAGCCTTCGGTTATCGGATTAAAATACTCATTGTTCCTGATAAAACTTACACTTCTTAAACTGAGCCCCAGTTCGCCATCCTTATGTGAAGTTGAGTCGCTTTTCTGCCCCTGTATACTTACGGACAAAAATAAAAATATAAGAATGCTGACCGGCCGCAATAGTGTCATAATGTTTTATTTGGTCAAAAATAGTATTTTTCCTTCAAGTTAAATTGATGTTAAAAAGAGAATGTCAATTATGGGCGTCTGATATTTTTTTTCGTTCTTTGTTCTTTTTTAATAGATTAACATTTCGCTTATGAATTCATTGTGGGGAAATTACCGCCGGTTAAACAGTCTCACCGGTTGGCTTTTATTTCTTATCTCGGCAGTCGTTTATATATTAACCCTCGAGCCCACAGTAAGTTTTTGGGATTGCGGGGAATTTATTCTTTGTGCATTTAAGCTTCAGGTAGGCCATCCTCCGGGAGCCCCGCTGTTCATTATGATGGGAAGAATCGCCACTCTGTTTGCTGGCGGCGACGGCTCTAAGGTTGCCCTGGCTGTTAATACAATGTCGGCCATCACAAGCGCCTTCGCAATACTGTTCTTGTTCTGGACTATTACTCATCTGGTCCGCAAAGTATTTGTTAAGTCGGGCGATCCGGAGCCCAGGCAGATCCCTGCAATCATTGGAAGCGGAATTATCGGCGCCCTTGCATATACATTCTCCGATACTTTCTGGTTTTCGGCTGTTGAAGGTGAGCTTTACGCTCTTTCATCGCTTGTTACTGCCCTGGTATTCTGGGCTATTCTTAAGTGGGAAGATGAAGCGGATAAGCCCTGGGCAGGAAGATGGATAATACTTATAGCATACATAATGGGACTCGGATTAGGAATACACCGGCTGAATCTCCTCGTCATACCGGTCCTTGTATTTGTTTTCTATTTTAAAAAATATGAAGTAACAACGGCCGGAGTTATAAAGACCCTGATCTTTGCAATAACTCTTCTGGGATTGATGGTATTTGTTCTTATGCCTGGTATTCCCGAAGCTGCAGGCTGGTTTGAACTACTTTTCGTTAATGTACTTGGATTGCCTTACAACAGCGGACTGCTGTTCTACATGGTCCTGATTTTTGCTGCTCTGGGATTTGGCATTGTCTGGTCGATGAAGAAGGAGAAAGTCATTTTGAATTATATTCTGACCTCCTTCCTCGTTGTAATGATAGGGTACTCGTCGTATGCAATGATAATGATCCGCTCTTCGGCCCGTCCTCCCATGAATCAGAATGATCCTTCCGACGTCTTCTCACTGTCGTATTATATTAATATGAAACAGTACGGCAGCTCGCCGAAAGTATTTGGCAACTATTACAGTGCACCTGTTACAGGTTCAAAAAAAGTTATTGCAGGCTACAATAAGGTTAGCGGGAAATACAAACCATATTACCAGCCCGAATATTCGTACAGTACAAAGTTCGAGACCATTTTTCCAAGAATGTGGAGTCAGGAAGCTGACCACGAAACGGCTTATAAATACTGGGGGAAAGTTACTGGAAGGAAATATACAGTAGGCGATGAGACAGTTGTTTGTCCCACCTTTGGGGAGAACATGCTTTATTTTTTCCGTTACCAGGTTGGTTTCATGTACCTCCGTTATTTCATGTGGAATTTTGCCGGAAGGCAGAATGATATTCAGGGCGACGGGAACAGCATATATGGTAACTGGGTAAGCGGGATCAAGCCTCTGGATGAAGCCAGGCTTGGGGATCTTAATAAACTTCCGGCGGAACTTAAGACAAACCCGGGGTACAACAGGTATTTTCTGCTTCCGCTCCTGTTGGGCTTTGCCGGAATGATATGGCAATACAAATCCGACAGGAAGAACTTCTGGGTTGTCATGGCCTTTTTCATAATGACCGGTTTTGCCATTATCCTCTATCTCAACCAGTATCCGAACCAGCCAAGGGAGAGGGATTATGCCTATGCCGGATCGTTCTATGCCTTCGCTATCTGGATAGGAATAGGCTTCATGTTCGTTTATGAACACCTCTTGAAGGTTCTTAGCCATAAAACCTCTGTTGCAGTTACCTTCGGCGTTCTGTTTGCAGCTGTTCCGCTACTCATGGCCTTCCAGAACTGGGATGACCATGACCGCTCGGGCCGTTATACAGCCCGTGACATCGGAGCCAATTACCTTAAGTCGTGCGCCCCTAACAGCGTGCTTTTTACCTACGGCGACAACGATTCATTCCCCGTATGGTATGTTCAGGATGTTGAAAGCGTCAGAACCGATATCCGGGTCGCTAACCTGAGCTACATCCAGGCAGGATGGTACATCGAGATGATGAGGCAGAAATCTTTTGATTCAGATCCTCTTCCCATTACACTGCCTGCGGAAAAATATACTGAGGGAGTCAGGAACCAGTTACTCGTAAGCAACCGTATCGACAAGCCGGTTGGCCTGAAAGAGGTCGTTCAGTTTGCCGGTGAAGATGACGAAAAATACAAGGTAGATATAAGCGGAAGGGGTGATTTCATAAATTATCTTCCGACCGACAGGTTCATTATTGACGTTGATTCTGCAAAGGTTCTCTCAAACGGAACTGTTAAGCCATATTTCAAAGATCGTTTGCTATCGCCGATAATATGGAAATACAGTGAATCTGATGCTTTTAAAGGCGATCTTGCAATAATGGACCTCCTCTCAAACAATAAATGGGACAGACCGGTTTACTATTCAACAACTGTTCCCTCCGCACAGTATAAAGGCCTCGAGAAGTACTTTGTACAGGAAGGCCTTGCATACAGGGTAGCTCCTGTGAAAACCGATGAGCCTGAGCAGGGTGAATTCGGAATCATGGATCCTGTCCTCATGTATGACAACTTTATGAATAAATTCTCATGGGGAAATGCAGCTGATCCGAAAGTATATCTTGACGAGAATAACCGTCGAATGTTCAGCAACTTCAGGAGACTCTTCGGCATTCTTGGTAAAAACCTCCTTGTTCAGGGTGACACAGTTAAGGCTGTAGAAGCTGTTCACAGGGGATTGGAAATTGTTCCTGCCTCAAAAATGCCTTATGATTTCTTTACTGTAGGAATCGCTGAGGTTCTCATCAGGGCCGGACAAAAAGAGGAGGGAGAAAAGCTTCTTAAAGACGTTATGGCTTACTCGAAAGAGTACCTTGATTATGCAATAAGTATCCCTGCTTCAGAAAGGTTCGGACTCGAATATCCTCAGGGAATAAACATGCAGGCAATGCTCGATATTTACAACATGTCGACCAAACTTGAACTGAAGGAAATTACTTCGGTTATCGAACCCGACATAAACAACTATTACGACAGGCTCTATTCTCAAAAAAAATAAGATGAGGCTTTTCAGGCCCGGCTTTCTTACCCGTATTCTTTACCCTGGCGCTGTGTTCAGGGTAAAGACAAACGGGAAAGTTTTATACCTTACCTTCGATGACGGACCAGACCCTGCTACTACACCGGTTATAGAGACTATCCTTGAGAAATACAGCATCAGAGCTTTGTTTTTTTGCAGCGGGGAAGCTGCCGAAAAACATCACGGCCTCATCAAATTGTTAATTTCAAAGGGCCATCTGATCGGGAATCATGGATATAATCACCTCAGTGGCTGGGACACTTCAACAGAGGAATACCTCCGCGAGACAGAGAAAGCGGCTGAATTTACATCCGGTTTTCTGTTCAGACCTCCATATGGCCGTATTACTCCATTACAGTTCGCAAAATTACGGCATCGGTATAAAATTGTTTTCTGGGATCTAATGCCATACGACTTCGACATGGGTTTCGGAAAGAAAGAATCGCTCAGGGTCCTCGACCGGCTAATCAGGCCAGGTTCAGTCATTGTCCTTCACGACAGGCGGGGTAGCAACTCGGTCTCAATTGTAGAAGAATTTATAATATCGGCACAGGCAAGGGGATTCAGGTTTGGCGATCCGGAGGATATGAGAAGCTGATACTTGTGCTTTTTTTTTATCGGAATGAAATACTACTTTTGAAACAACAAAATACTTCACTTAAGATGAATATTCTCATTCTCGGGTCTGGTGGCAGGGAGCATGCACTTGCATGGAAACTGGCACAGAGCAAAAAAGCCGGTAAGATTTTTATTGCGCCGGGAAATGCCGGTACGGCAAATATTGGAACCAATCTCGAAATCGATCCCGGAAATTTCTCTTCGGTAAAACAGGCCGTAATCAATAATAAAATAGAGCTGGTGATAGTTGGCCCGGAGGCTCCTCTTGTTGATGGAATTACTGATTTTTTCAGCGAAGATGACTTTCTAAAGGACATTCCGATTATCGGCCCCAACAGGTCAGCTGCACGGCTCGAGGGAAGCAAGGATTTTGCAAAGGCTTTTCTTATAAGGCATAATATTCCCACAGCGGCATACAGGAGCTTTGACATCAGCTCGGTCAGGGAGGCTGCAGGCTTTCTCAGGACCATGGATTCCCCCTATGTGATTAAAGCCGACGGACTTGCCGCAGGCAAAGGGGTTCTTATAATTGATGATATTAATGAAGCCGAAAGGGAGGTTGAAGCCATCCTTGGAGGCAAGTTCGGATCGGCCGGGCAGAAAGTGGTAATAGAACAATTCCTCAAGGGGATAGAACTTTCGGTATTCATAATCACTGATGGAATTTCTTATAAGCTGCTTCCCGAAGCCAAGGATTATAAACGGATAGGAGAGGGTGATACCGGGCTCAACACCGGAGGTATGGGAGCCGTTTCGCCGGTTCCGTTTGCAGGTCCGGAGTTTATGGAAAAGGTGAAGAACAGGATTATTGACCCCACTCTTAATGGCCTCAGGGAAGAGGGGATCGTTTACAAAGGATTCATCTTCTTCGGACTTATTAACGTTAACGGCAATCCCTTCGTGATCGAATACAATGCCCGGCTGGGAGATCCGGAATCGGAGGTTATTATTCCAAGAATCAAATCAGACCTTCTTGAGCTTTTTGAAGGAGTGGCTCATGATGACCTTTCGGAACGCATTATCGAAACAGATGAAAGATTTGTTACTACAGTGATGCTTGTTTCGGGCGGATATCCGGGTGATTATCAGAAGGGTATAAGTATTGCGGGGCTCGGGAATGTTAAGGACAGCGTTGTGTTTCACGCCGGAACAAAATTGTCGGGTGATAATGCGATTACTTCCGGAGGCAGGGTACTTGCCGTAAGTTCATGGGGAAAAACGAAGGAGGAAGCTCTTGAGATTTCCTACAGGAATGCCTCTGTAATCAGTTTCGATAATATGTACTACAGGAAAGATATTGGATTAGACTTAGATAATTAATGGTTCTCCGACTTTTAAAGCGAACAGGACCGGGTGTGCTGTTCATTATTTTAGTTATTTTTTCAGCCGTCTGGGCGGGTGCATTCTTAAATCCGCATTCGCCTGTGGCTTTTACTTATGAGACAGAACCAATGCCTCTTTATGCCCTGCTTAAACTGGTTTTCGGTTCAAACAGTCTTTATGGTTTGATATTTACAGTATCACAGGTAGCGGTTGTTGCCTTCCTTCTGACTACAATTAACTCATCA
The DNA here is from genome assembly GCA_903844815.1 of uncultured Bacteroidota bacterium. Lineage (GTDB taxonomy): Bacteria > Bacteroidota > Bacteroidia > Bacteroidales > VadinHA17 > LD21. The sequence goes on from CAIMVD010000126.1 coordinate 23,377, forward strand.
GGCGGACTAAATGATGAAAAATCGCTGCTTCCTGCACTTATTTATATACTGTTCGGAGGTTTTTTTCCTCAATATCAGGTTTTTAATCCGGCATTAACAGCCTCTGTTTTCCTGCTTATTGCTATAAGCAGAATTATGGATGGTTATAATAAGCCGGGGATAATTTATAATTTCTTCGACGCTGCCTTTCTTATAAGCACAGGAAGTCTCTTTTATGCCAACCTGATCTGGTTTGGGGTACTGGTTTTTATTGGGATTGCCATTCTCCGGACCGGAAACATTACCGAACTGGCTATTTCAGTCGCCGGATTGATTGCGCCTTACTTTATTACTTTTGGCATTCTGTATGTTGCAGGCAGGGACCCTTTTGAATTGTGGCAGCTGGTTGTGGTTAATCTTTTTGAAAAAATTGATTTTTATCATTTTACGATATTATCCCTTGTAGCAGTCTTTATTGTTATTGCCGGGGTTCTGGCGAGCATAGGGAATCTGGCCAGGTTAATGAATACAAAAAAGATAAAATCGAGGAAGATTTTTTCCTTACAGGTGAGCACATTTCTGATTTCTGTCGTCATTTTCTTTGCAGTTCCATCAGCATCGATAGAAATGATCTGGCTAATGATAATTCCTGCTAGCTATTTCCTTTCCTTTTATTTAATCTATACAAAGAAAAGGCTTATTCCGGAATTATATTTTCTTGTTCTTCTGTTAATTGTATTCTTTATTCAGATCTCCTCCCTGAAATGAACTAATAAATAAACAAATGAAAGCCAGGCCAATGACCTATATTATATTTATCCTGATTCTATTATCATCGCTTACCTGCAATGCCGTGGACAGTAAGCAAGGGCGGGAAATTCAGAATTTCAATAGCAGATGGAGTTTTTACAAGGGTGACATATCCGGCGGACAGAGGCCGGATCTCGATATAAGCAAATGGCGTAATCTTGATCTGCCGCACGACTGGAGCGTGGAAGGACCATTCAGCAAGAATTACGCGAGTGGCACCGGCTTCCTGCCGGGTGGCATAGGCTGGTACAGGAAATCCTTCCATGTGGATGCAGATGAAAATGGACGCAGGGTGTATATCAGTTTTGGAGGCGTTTATAATAACAGCGAAGTCTGGATAAACGGTAAATATCTCGGCAAACGGCCGAACGGGTATGTCTCGTTTCAATATGACATGACCCCCTATATCAACTTTGGCGGGGAGAACCTGATAGCGGTGAAAGCAGATCATTCCCGGTTCGGAGATTCTCGCTGGTACACAGGGTCGGGCATTTACCGCGATGTGGACCTTATTTTTACACCTCAGGTACATATTAATCAGTGGGGTGTTTTTGCAAAGCCTGGTGATGTTTCGGAGCAAAAGGCCTCGCTCGGCCTTGAGGTCAATATTGTAAATGAATTAAGGACTTCTTCTGAAGTGACAGTTTCAAACTTTTTGCTTTTGGCAGGAGATACTGTAAAATCATTAACGGAACGCACTGTATTACAGCCAGGTAAGTCGACAATTGTAAGTCAGAAGATGGAAATAGCAAATCCGGTGCTGTGGGATATTGATAAGCCGGAACTCTATTCTTTGGTGACAGTTATCAGGGGAAGCGGAATTACAGATAGCCAAACGACCAGTGTTGGCTTCAGGAATATCAGGTTTGATGCGGATAAGGGATTTTTTCTTAATGGCCGGAATCTTAAACTGAAGGGAATATGCATGCATCATGATGCAGGAACCCTTGGCGCTGCTGTTCCGCGCGAGGTAATAGCCCGCCGTCTTGACCTGCTTAAGGAGTTGGGATGCAATGCGATCAGGACAAGCCATAATCCCTTCTCAAAAGATTTTCTTGACCTGTGCGATGAAAAGGGGTTCCTTGTCATAGGTGAAGCCTTTGATGAATGGGAACTGCCAAAGAAAAAATGGATTCAAGGCTGGAACAAGGGTATCCCCGGAAAGGACGGATATTCATCATATTTCAGCGAATGGGCTGTTACCGATCTCAAGGATATGATATTAAGGGACCGTAATCATCCATCCATAATAATGTGGAGCATCGGAAATGAAGTTGATTATCCAAATGATCCTTATACTCATCAGATTCTGAATACTGAGGCTAATCCGCAGACGTGGGCCAAGTTCGATGAGAAGCTTCCCTATGCCAGCCGTCTTGGAGAGATTGCCCGGGAACTCGCACAAACTGTCAGATCACTTGATACTACCCGTCCTGTTACTGCAGGCCTTGCTTCTGTCCTTATGTCGAATGAAGTTGGTTATGCCGATGCCCTTGATGTTGCGGGTTATAACTACCAGGAATTCAGATATGAATCGGACCATCAGAAATTTCCGAAACGTATCCTTTACGGAAGCGAAAATGGTATGGCTCTCGAGGCATGGGAAGCAGTTGAAAAAAATGATTATGTAGTTGGACAGTTCCTCTGGACCGGCTTTGAATATCTTGGTGAGGCCGGCCAGTATCCCGGCCGTCATAGTACTTCGGGAATTTTGGATCTTGCCGGGAATAAGAAGCCGGAGTTTTACTTCCGGCAGAGCCTCTGGAGCGATAAGCCCATGGTCTTTACAGGAACAACCGACAGGCTTGCCGAAAAAGGGCCCGTCAGTTTATGGGCTCATAAAATGGTTGATCCTGTGTGGAACTGGACTGAGGGTCAGATGATAAGTGTGAACGTTTTTACGAATTGCCGGGAGGTTGAGCTATTTCTTAACGATCAGTCTCTTGGAACTAAGAAGATGGCTGACTTCAAAAACCGTACAATCACCTGGGAAGTTCCTTTCAGGAGCGGAACTTTAAAGGCTGTCGCGAGGAACATGGGAAAGGATGTTGCTCTGTATGAGCTGAAAACAACCGGGAAACCTGTCAGTATTATCGCAAAATCAGATACTGAAGTGCTTAAAGCAACCGAAAAAGGTCTTTCGCACATCTTCGTTAACCTTTGCGATGAGAATGGGAATCCTGTCTCCACGGCAGAAAATGAAATAACCTGCATGGTGGAAGGACCCATAACACTTCTGGGCATGGAAGATTCAAACCCTGTAAATACTGAGGATTATAAAGACAATAAGCAGCATGCATTTCATGGGAAAATCCTTGTATATATACAATCGACAGGTAAACCGGGAAAAGCCACAGTTACCTTATCATCTCCCGGTCTGAAAGGAGCCATTGTGAAATTGAATATTCTGAAATAGGATTCAGGTGCAGCTCGTTCTGAGAAGGAAAGAAAAAAGCGATCTTTTCATTGTCAGCCGCGATAAAGTTGCTACCTTTAAGAAATGGGTAGATAAGTAGAATAGCTTACTTTTCAATATGTTATCATGAAAAATTCTTTTTCTCTTACAGGGAAGATCGTTGATGTTGTAGCAGGCAGGATTTTCGCCGGCAAAGTGACAGTTGAAGATGGTAAAATTGTTTCGGTCGAATCGGCAAATACCGTTGATAACCAATATGTTTTGCCAGGACTGGTCGATTCCCATGTACATATTGAAAGTTCCATGCTTGTACCTGCCGAATTCGCCAGGCTTGCCGTTGTCCATGGCACCGTTGCAACCGTTTCCGATCCACATGAAATAGCCAATGTGCTCGGACCTGAAGGAGTCGATTTTATGATTGAAAACGGCAGGCTGACACCCTTTAAGTTCCACTTCGGAGCTCCCTCATGCGTACCGGCAACAGGATTCGAATCATCAGGGTCGGTAATTGGTCATGAGCAGATTGATGAAATGCTGGGGAGGAAGGACATATATTATCTGTCGGAGATGATGAATTTTCCCGGTGTAATATATGGAGATGAGGAGGTTGGACGGAAACTTGGACTGTCCAGAAAACACAATAAACCTGTAGATGGGCATGCTCCCGGCCTTGACAATGAAAATATAAGGAAATATGCTGCTGCCGGAATAACCACCGATCACGAATGCGTCACAATTGATGAGGCCATGGAAAAGATCAGGTGCGGAATGCATATCCTTATCCGGGAAGGGAGTGCCGCAAAAAACTTCGAAGCTCTCATCCCTCTTATTGAAAAGTACCCCGGGAAGGTGATGTTCTGCAGCGACGACAAACATCCCGATGACCTGGTAGCCGGGCACATTAACCTTCTTGTGAAGCGTGCAATAAAGGCAGGCTATAATCCATTAACAGTAATAAGGGCATGTACGCTGAATCCGGTGCGTCATTATAATCTGACCTGTGGTCTGCTGCAACCCGGCGATAAGGCCGACATTATTACCGTTGACAATCTCTCGGACTTCAATATAAGCAAGACATTTATAGACGGAGAACTGGTTTCTGAAGACGGGAAATCCCTGATGTGCTCTGACAGTTATAAATCTCCGAATCATTTTTCAGCAATGCCGGTAATCCCTTCAGATATTGAAGTTATTGGTACCGGCAATAAGATTAATGTGATTCAGGCATACGACGGCTCCCTTTTAACTAAAAAATATACTGCTAATCCTCTCTTATCGGATGGAAGGATCATAAGCGATGTCAGCAACGATATTCTTAAGATAACTGTCATAAACAGGTATGAGCCATCAAAACCTGCCGTGGCTTTCATACGCGGATTCGGACTTAAAAAAGGAGCAATGGCCTCAACAGTAGCACACGACAGTCACAATATTATCTGTGTCGGCGCCTCTGACGAGGATATGGTATCCGTAATAAACAGTCTTATTGAGCATAAAGGAGGAATTGCAGTTACTGACGGAATATCCCTTGATGTCCTTCCCCTGCCTGTTGCAGGTTTAATGTCGGGTGAAAACGGTTATGCGGTTGCAGAGAAATACCTGGCAATAAATAAAAAGGCCTTTACCCTCGGAGGATATCTGTCTGCTCCGTTTATGACATTGTCGTTTATGGCGCTTCTTGTAATTCCCGAGTTGAAGCTCAGCGACAAGGGGCTCTTCGACGGAACAAAATTCGCATTCACCGGACTCTTTGAAAATTGCTGAGTTTTTCAGAAACAGTCTCTGTGTAACTCTGTGGCACTCTGTGACCTCTGTGTAAGTTCCTGGAATTTCGTTACAAAGAGAGACACAGAGAAGCACAGAGAGACGCAGAGTTCTTCTACAATTTGCTTTTGATAAATCCATGTTTTTAACATCGGGTTGATTTTAAATTTACATTTGCCCCGCACTTACTAAAAGTACCGATGATCAGATTTTTCAGAAAATATCATAAATGGCTCGGAGTAATCCTGGCCTATATAATATTGAGTTTCGTTTTTTCAGGCATTATTCTTAATCACAGGGAATTTTTTTCGAAAATGGATGTCAGCAGAAAATTGCTTCCCCCTGAATACAGGTATTCGAACTGGAACAATGCTGCTGTAAAATCTACTTTAAAGATCTCACCCGACAGCATACTTATTTATGGCAATATCGGCATCTGGTTAACCGACAGCACATTTTCGGGTTACACGAATTTTACGGAAGGCTTTCCGAAAGGCAGTGATAACCGAAAAATATTCCAGATGCTTCAAACTCATGACAAGGAGATCCTTGCAGCTACCTTGTCGGGACTTTACAGGTATAATTCTCCCGAAAAGAAATGGAATTCTGTCACTTTGCCTGTTAAAGAAAAGAACATTGTAAGTCTTATAGAGAAGGAAGATACAATATTTGTGCTTACACGGTCATTGTTGTTAACTACCACCGATCTGCATAAATTCAGTTTAAAACAGCTTCCTCCTCCTGAGGAATATGACAACAAGACAGGCCTTTTCAAGACCCTATGGGTAATTCACAGCGGGGAAATCTACGGTAAAATCGGAAAACTTCTGATAGACTTCGCAGGATTGATCTTTGCATTCCTCACAATAACCGGTTTTATAGTTTTTGTCAATAAGATCATCCTTAAAAGGCCGGGGAAATCCGTTGAGGCAAAAAGCCGTATTAAGGGTTCAAACAGGTGGAATATCAAATGGCACAATAAAGTTGGATGGATAACGCTTGTTCTTCTTCTTATTAATACAACAACCGGAATGTTCCTTCGACCTCCTCTTTTAATTGCAATTGCAAACAGCAGGGTTGGCAAGATACCGCATACAGAGCTTGCAACCCCGAATCCGTGGTTTGACCTGCTCCGGAGGATTTATTATGATGACGGTAAAAAAAGATTCATTGTTGCGGCAATGGACGGGTTTTACTATTCGGATGATAACTTCAGATCGGAGCTGAAAAAATTTCCATATCAGCCTCCTGTGAGCGTTATGGGCGTCACTGTACTTGAAAAAACTGATTCGGTAAATTATCTCGTCGGATCCTTTGAAGGGTTATTCGAATGGGACTCTCAGACCGGAGAGACATATGATTATGTCGTCAAAAAGCCATATGCTGCACCAGTCCGGGCAAGCCGGCCTATAGGTGATAATCTTGTTTCGGGCTATACCCGCGATTTTCCGGGAGGGGAATATTTTTTCGACTATAACAGCGGTGCATCAGGAATAAACAGCAGTGTGGAGTTCCCTGCAATGCCCGGGCAAATTATCAGCGCTGAGCCTATGTCGCTGTGGAACGCCGCCCTTGAGTTTCACACCGGACGAATTTACCAGTCACTGATTGGGCCGTTCTATGTTCTTATTGTGCCACTTACCGGGCTGTTCGTCCTGTTTATTCTTATCTCGGGATTCATTGTCTGGCTTAGTCCGAAATACAATTCCGCAAGAAAGAAATGATAGTTGCAGCAATAACTATATTAATTTAAGCGGCTCCTAATCCAGACATGACTCAATTTCTATGATAAATAACTTTTTTCTCATGACTATGAAAACAAGCCTGAACATAATCTGTTTCTTTTCGCTTTGCGTTTTTTCGTTTGGTTCAATTGGGGGCCAGGTTGTTATTGAGGCTGAAAGCTTTGAAAACAAGGGCGGCTGGGTAGTCGACCCACAGTTCATTGATCAGATGGGTTCACCCTTCCTGATGGCCCACGGTCTGGGAATCCCTGTTGCTGATGCTTCGACGAAAGTTGCTTTTCCAAATGCAGGTCACTACAATGTGTTTGTAAGAACCAGAAATTGGGCGGGTTATTGGTCGGGTAATGAGGCTCCGGGGAAATTTAATCTGATAATAAACGGAGTAACCATGCCGGAGGTACTTGGAACAGGGACTCCTGAATGGAAGTGGCAGAGAGCAGGATCTGTAGTTATTCAAAAAGGGTTGGTTTCAGTCGTGCTTCATGATCTCACAGGATTTAACGGGAGATGCGATGCAATAATTTTTTCAGACGATCCGGGCTTTCAGCCGCCTGGAGATTTGAATAAACTCAGGCTATTCAGGAGGAAAGCCCTTGCTTTGCCACTAACTGCTCCTTCAGCCGGAAAATTTGACCTCGTGGTTGTCGGCGGCGGAATGGCAGGTACCTGCACTGCACTTTCCGCAGCCAGACTTGGCATTAAAGTCGCCCTCATCCAGGACCGTCCGGTGCTTGGAGGTAACAACAGCTCCGAAGTAAGAGTACATCTGGGAGGCCGTATCAATCTCGAACCATATCCCGCCCTCGGGAATCTTGTAAACGAAATCGGACCATCGAACGGAGGAAATGCAAAGCCGGCAGGAAACTATGAAGACGATAAAAAGCTGATCGCTGTAGTTGCCGAAAAAAATATCTCCCTGTTTCTTAATTACAGGGCGACGACTATTGAAAAGGATGTGGACAGGATAAAGGCAGTTACGGCGGTTAATACAGAAAGCGGTAAAGAGTTGAGGTTTACTGCGCCTTTGTTTGCCGATTGTACAGGCGACGGAACTATCGGGTTTCTTGCAGGAGCTTCGTACATGATGGGACGGGAAGGGAGAGAAGAATTTAACGAACCTACTGCTCCCTGGAAAAAGGATAATCTGACAATGGGATCGTCAGTACAATGGTACTCCGAAGAGTCGACAGACAAAGAACCTTTTCCCGATATCGTCTGGGGCACAGCATTTGATGAGAACAGTGCACAAAAAGTGAAAAATGGTGAATGGACCTGGGAAACAGGAATGCAGTATGACCAGATTAAGGATTTTGAACGTATCAGGGATTACGGATTGCTTGTAGTATTTTCAAACTGGTCGTTCCTTAAAAACCATTATTCAGGAAAACAGACTTATGAAAAAAGTGGTTTAAAGTGGGTCGCCTATATTGCAGGAAAACGGGAATCGCGTCGACTGGTTGGTGATTATGTCCTTAAAGAACAGGATCTTATGCAAAGGGTACAATTTGAAGACGGAACTGCTCCAACATCATGGACTATTGATCTTCATTATCCCGATCCGGAAAATTCCAGGTTTTTCCCGGGACAGGAATTCCTTTCCATAGCTGTTCAGACTCTGATATATCCCTGTCCAATTCCATACAGGTGTCTTTATTCAAAGAATATTGAGAACCTGTTCATGGCCGGAAGGGACATTAGTGTAACCCATGTTGCGCTTGGAACCGTAAGGGTGCAGCGCACAACCGGTATGATGGGTGAAGTTGCAGGGATGGCTGCTGCCATTTGCAGGAAACATGATGTCCTTCCCCGGGATGTATATAAAAGTTATCTCCAGGAATTAAAGGATCTTATGAAAAAAGGAACAGGCAGGGCTGACCTTCCTGAAAAACAAAACTATAACCTTGGCGGAACCCTCCTTAATAATGTAAAAGAGTAGGATACTTCAAAAAAAGGCACGGGAACCACCCCGTGCCAATCTAAAGACCCTCTAACTAACTAACATTGTTAATCGAAACCGGTTATCACTACTGATTAAATATAATGTAATCAATATATTTCCGGAGAATCAACAAAGTAAAATTAGGCAGGGATTTCCTTTAAGGAAAATAAAATAGAAGTATGGGCAGTTATTGCCGACAAACAGACATTTTTAACTGATAAGAAAAAAAGAAAGGCAGATCAAAAGAGGTTAGCTGCGGTACTATTGCGACGGTAATAAGGGATCGCTAGACAAGGATCATCGATTCCTTGACAATTTTACCGTTACTGTCGATTCCATAAGCTTTCACAACAATACTGATAGAAGTGTGGCCGATATTATCGACAAGTGGAAGGGCGAAGTCCTTCATCTCTTCAATATCCATTTCTTCAAAGTCTTCAATATCAAAGTATTTGTGGATATACAGCATGTAATCTTCCACTGAAATCTTACACAAAGCCTTGATTATTTTAGAAAACCAGATATATGATGAAGTATTGAAATATTCAAGGTTCAGGCGAAAGTTAGTCGTTGGCCTGGGGGATTTTACATATTCAGTGACCCATTGCAGAAGAGGCTCATAAATTTTGGCAGCATTTTCGGGAATTGATTTGCCTGACAGGATAAGATCACCGGAGAGATTATTAAAATCAACCGTAGGTGTCTTAGCAGTTCCGTCAATCATCAGATGTGTAATTTCACTCATGGATAGGATTTATAAGATCCGAAATCAAAAATTATCCTCAAATATAGAATAATCTTTTAAACTAAGCTTAATTCTTCATCAAGTACAGGCCCTTATTCATCAATTATTAAGCCCTGTTTGTATATTTATGAATAATTCTGACCGAAATTACTATTTTTCTGACACTTTTACAATATCATTTTTTGAAAACGATATTCTTATTTGCAACTATTTCGCCAAGAAAGATCCTTGAATTGCCCTGAAACAGCTGGTCAAATGTAATCTGGTGCGATAATCCGGGGAATTCGAAAATGGCTTTATAACTTCCCGGTTCAAGAGGCGATTTCATTGAATAGTCAAAAGAGAAATGTCTCGATTCGCCGGATTTTATTTCCGACAGCCATTCTGCCTTCCAGTCATTCCATGGCGAAGGTTTTTCTGTTACTATATCATTTTCAAAAACGTTAACATGAGCTGCATCATAGATTAAAAGTCCGTTTGTGAAGTAGTGAAAGAGATTGATTCCCATTTTATCCGGATCCATAATCAAGAGGGAAGCCTGGTCCTTATTGGTTATAGTGAACACGAACTTCAGCCGAGTCCCGCTCAGCTCAACTGAATCCATTGACAAGGCGAGGCCCGAATGCAGTAAGTTATGTTGTTTCAGGGCTTCAATAATTGAGGGGTCATTCCGGGGATCTTCGGGTTGATTATCGATAGTCAGGAATCCTATCTGGAAAGCAAAATCCTGATATAGTGGAATAAAAGAGCCTATGAATGGTCCGAAAGGCATAGAGGAGGAGTAAGGTTCGTAAAAGTTCCCCTTATAAACTTCATCACCGTTAGCAAGGATTGAAAACCCGGTAAATTTATCGGTTTTGAATTCCGGGTGCCTTGTCCTGAAATAGAAGATGTGTGTGGAGGAATCATAAAGCTGAAAATCGCTGTATTTGTATTTCAGTCCGTTGGCAGCCCTGAAGAGGTATTCATCGGGGTTAACAAAAAGATTTTCGCAGGAGGTAAGGGCAAGGAGAAGGAGGGTTGTGGCGAACAGCTTTGTTTTCATGGTTCAGGTAGTTGGACAACAGTATTTTTCAGCAATTTCTGTACCGTTTTTAAAGTGAAAAGTTATGAATTTCAATCTGCATTTCAATTTTTTCTTACGACTTTTCCATACTCCTCCTTCCTTAAAACACGCACAAATGACTGTCATTCTAAACGCAACGAAGTGAAGCGAAGAATCTTCTTCTAATTTCAGGTTTTATCAGGATAATAATGATAATTAATATTTAAATTTGAATTTGAATAAAGTACATCAGATTTCCATTTATTCTATGGTTTGTTCTGACCTGTATTTCCAAGCAGTACATTTCATTAAGGAATTTTATTATGAGTTCGGCGTATGAATCACCTAAAATAAGGGCTGTTATTGTCGATGATGATCAGAATTCAAGAGAAATTATTAAAAGCAATATTATAGAATATTGTCCGAATATTGAAATTCTTGTCCTTTGTGATTCACTAAAGAGTGCCTATGTTGAAATCAGCCGTTTGGCCCCTGACCTGGTTTTCCTCGACATCGAAATGCCAATGGGAAACGGGTTTGACCTGCTGAGGATGTTTAATCCGGTCAAATTCAAGGTCATCTTCGTTACGGCATATTCGGAATATGCTGTTGATGCCTTTCGTTGTTCCGCAATGGATTTTATACTAAAGCCGTGTAATGTTGAAGAGTTGCTCAGAGCAATCAGGAAAGCTGAGATTGAAATAAAACACGACAGATACAGCGACCTGTCGGAACTTTTAGAGCTGATGTCCCATGATAATAAGCCACAGGGTAAAGTGGTAATCTCAAGTTCAAAGGGTTTTACGGTTGTCAGCCCTGATGAAATTATTATGTGCAAGGCTGAGAGTTACTGTACCTTTATATACCTGACAGGCAGTGGCGTTATCAGCAGTTCCCGTAATCTGAAATACTATGAAAATCTTCTTCCCTGTGAAAAATTCATGAGGGTTCATAATTCATACCTGGTAAATCTGAATCATGTAAGGGAATACAGTAATCAGGAGGTGATAATGCTCTCTGAAAGTCGTTCCAGCCCTCTGAGCAATGTTCATAAGCAGGAGTTTCTGAAAATGTTCAGAAGCCGGAATAACAGGAAGAAACCGTAATAGATATTATGTGATTATCTAAAACACACAGACAGAAAAGGACACTGATCTTTTCAATAGTCAATCATTGCAAACTCCGACGTTTCTATTTGGTAATGATATTTTTCTGAGCACAGGATTAATTTTCAAAATCCTCTGAAACTATAGCAGATAGCCATTTACCGTCGGTTTAAACCGACGGTAAATGGTCCCCCCCCAGAACAGGACTTTAGTCCGTAATGGTTTAGGGGCTAAAGCCCGGTAAATTAGAAGTATCGCTTACCGCTGGCTGAAGGCAGCGGTAAGTATATCACCTAATATAGTTGATCTCCATCCATCTGTTTTAAAAGTTATAAGTCAGCCTGAATCCCGCCGGACTTAACCTGAAATTTATATTTTGTTCCTGCCGGAATCCTGTTGCATTTTTTGAATTGTAGAGGGAAACCGATTTCTTCAATTGTTTGTTCGATGTTATGAGAAACGGGATGCTTAATGCAACTGTACCCACTGCAATATAAAAAAGAGAAGAATATTTTGAAGGATCCGTAGTATTCAGATTTCCGTTTGAAACATTGTTTGCATCTTTTACCGAGGAAGAAAAAATAAGTACTCCATAAATAAGAGCAGCACCACTGCCAATTCCTGCCAAAACGGTTCCTGTAGTTGCTGATGATTCAGCTTTCTCCGCAGTTTCTTTAGATGCAGGTTCGCTTTTTAGTATTGAGTATAATTCAGCTCTTGTGAGTAATGTATCATTCTGATAAACTTTCTTTTTTACGATGCTGATCGGACCGTTTGTCTGCGAAAATATGGCCTGAACACAGACAAGCCAAATTATCGATAAGAGGATTATCTTCTTCATGTTTATATAGATTAATGTTAAAAATTCATCCCTTTTATTCAAATTTCCCGTATTTCCCCTTCATTTCAACGGATTTGTTCGAACCGTCTGTTAATGTAAGCGTTCCGATAAAAGTATCTGCAGGATTTCCTGAAAAATTTCCTGCGAATTTAAATTGCTCAACTTTGTTTTCGCCTGACCAGGAATGTCCATCAAGGTATCCTGAAAAAAAGGAATCATTACCAAAATAGATATAAGCCTTTTTCTGATTGAGGTTACTTCCTGTAAAATGTAATAAAATCGCACCATTTGAAATTAGTTCAAATTCCCAGGGACCTTGTATAACAGTTATATAGCCGGATTCTAATGGTTCTCTTTCATCGTCCTTTTTACAACTAATAATTAAGGTTATGAGAATCAAAAGAGAACAGAATGTTTTAGTTTTCATATGGCAAATTATTAGGTAAGAATGTATCCTTTCAATAAAAGTCCTGGCATGCAAAATCCTTATCCCTTAGTCCATTTTATCAATATAGTCTTCAGATCAAGAACATAGATTGGTTATAATAACATATGATAAGATACTTCATGCCATTTACTCATTTTTCCAAAATCACATTTAAACTCCTTGCAAAGAATTGAACAATTTGGATCCGAAATATCTATTTTGGACAAATGAAATAGTCGATGTACATTACATTGTTAGTATAACCCCCGCCATTATTTCTGAATTTAAACTTATGAGTTCCAGATGTAATAGTGAAAGTTTTTACTGTCCATGCTTCGTCACCAATATTAGTTTGTAATATGTTGTCAATGTAAAACTGCATTGCCATGCTTTGAGTGGGCCATCCATCATCTGATCTGTGAACAAAAGAAACCTGTCCGCCTGTGGGAGATATAATTGTTCTGTAAAATACAATTGAATCACCGGGATTTACTGATTTAAGGCAATAGAAGCCTTCATATGGAACATCTGCAGAGGCAGACCACATCCCGGTCCAACCTGTGGGAATACCACTCTCAAACCCTGCATAGTAGGCATCGGCTGTTGTGAAGGTTTCATTGTTGCCATAAAAGGTTCCGCGGGAGTTTATTGCATAGGCCCTTACATAATACAGGGTGTTGGGTACCAGGATTGTAAGAGGTATGGAATAGGTACCAAGGCCCGATCCGCTTGCAATTTTTTTGTCATAAACTGTCGGGTCAAGTGCAGTGCCATAGACAACTCCCCTTTCGGTAATTGCTGCTCCCCCGTCAGAGATTATTGTTCCCCCGGCTATTGCAGTAGTCTCGAGAATATTGGTCACTGCCTTTGTTGTTAATGACGGATCGTTTCCTGCCGTTGAAGATACTACCTGGTTTCCATATGCTGTACCAGCGCTGTTTATTGCATAAGCTCGCATATAATATGTTGTATTAGGCAAAAGGTTTGTCAGCGTGCTTGTAAAAGTTCCGATACCCGGACCCTCATTAGTTTTGCTGTTGTCTGTGGTCGGATTCTGTGTGGTTGCCCAGCATACACCCTTAGCAGTTATATTGCTGAATCCTGTTGAGACCACAATCCCTCCCGATGTGGCGCTCGTTGGCTGAATATTACTTAATTGGCTTGTTGTTATAAGTGGAAGGGCATAGCCCGGTTCACCCCAGTTGGGAAGCCCGTTATCTAACCTGAGAGTCTGTCCGTTTATTCCCTTTGAGAGAAGCTGCCAGCTTGTCCCATTGTAGAATAAAATATCTCCCGAAACGGGATTTGTAGCCAGATTAAGTCCATTTCCTGCTTTAGCAGAATATATTGAATATGGCACACTTAAGAGCTGAATTACACCGTTGATAGTGTAATCGGTACCTCCTGCAGGATCCGTTTCAGTTTTTAGATAATATAATCCTGTTGACCAGTCGATTGATGCGAATGTTCCAATTGAAGCAACTCCACTCCCTATTTCTATGTTTAAGAGTCCATTTGCATTCGTCAAAGGTTTAGGGTTATAGGTTTCCTGATAAACTGCGGTGCCCGATGAGGAGCCCTGCAGAATACTAATGCTTAAGCCTACCGTCTGATTTGCCAGAAGATTTCCGCTTCCATTTCTTACCACACACTGATAACTCATTTTCTGTGGTGCCTGAGCTATGATACTGCTGGTTAATACCATAGCTATTAGAAGAGTAAATAGATTTTTCATGGGGATTTATTTTTTAATTATCTTAAATACTTTAACATCAACATTTTTTCGTACGACTTTTAATAAAAACACTGACGGGGAAAGATTTTCAATTGTTATGGTAGTCTCTTCACTATCAACCTTTCTGTCAATCAGAAGTACTCCATTGGAATCATAAAGATGAAATCTGAAATTCTCATAATCATCCGATTTAATCTTTAGTTTGATCTGTCCGCCTGCGGGATTCGGGTATACAGAGCACTCAAGGTTTATGCCCTCCAGATTCTCTAAACCTGATACAATTGAGATTTCATAAGGCTGCTGTACCCCCTGATTTATTGTGGCACTTGTACCCATTAAGAAACTGCATGCAACCTGACCAACTGTATAGGTAACAGTGCCCCCGGTTCCTGAAGCATTTCCTCCGGTAGCAGAGGTACTTTCCTGTCCTTGCAGCCATATTGTAAAACTGCAAAACAGTAACAGAATTGGAATTCTTAGTTTTGGCTTCATAAAGTACTTTGATTTTTAGTTTAGGAAGTTATTATTGATAGAATTTCAAGTAAATCTGATTCGGCTCTGTTCATGCGGCCTTCCGGTTAAACAGTCAAAAAGCCTGATTTTCGAAAGTTTAACCCGGAGACGTTGACTATAAATCTGTCACACCAAAACTAAATTAGACTCCCTGTTCCAGATTGTTAATGAGATTCAATAACTGAGGTCAGGTTTCCAACAATTATTGATACTTATTCAATAACTTCATATATTTGGGATACTATAAAAAATCCGTAACTAATCAGTACTTAAATTGAGCTAAAGTTAAAAGTGAATAAAGTTTAAAAATGTGGTGTTATTAACAATTTGCGTGGCGTAATTAACATTTTTAATTTTCATAATTGTGTAATTTTTTAAAAACGAACACATATCAACAAATATAATTATTTGAGTTGATAACTAGGCGA
>CAIMVD010000127.1 GCA_903844815.1 uncultured Bacteroidota bacterium
AACTATAATTGCTGGCAGGGCAGGCACAGGCAAAACGGTAAGGTTATTAAGAATTGCCTGCGACCTTGCAGTTAATAAGGGTTCCCGTTCATTAATCCTAACCTATAATCATGCTTTAGTAAGCGACATCCGTAGAGTTTTGGCACTTGCCGGTATCCCCGATGGTGTTGATAGCTATACAGTGCAGATTTCCACTCTGCATAAGTTCTTTTTTCAAATATTTGCAGGCTTAGGACTTGGAGATAAAGTTGCTGATCAGGAAGGAAGTTACAACGATCAGTTTCAGAAAAAAATGGCTGAGCTGCTTGAGTTTCTCGATGCCAAGTTGATTGACGAAAAGGATATACAGGAGCTGATGAAAAAAGAACACGAAGCTGTTGGCTGGGATTATATACTCATTGATGAGGCCCAGGATTGGAATGATGTGGAAAAACAGGTTTTATTTAAAATATTTGGGCCGGAAAAAATTGTTGTTGCCGATGGGGTTGATCAGTTTATAAGAGGAAGCCAGAAACAAAACTGGACAAGGGGAATCCATCAAAATAACTTTCATAAGAAGACAGAAACAAAAGGGTTAAGGCAGAAATATAATCTGGTGAATTTTGTCAACACTTTTGCCAGGGTTTCAGGATTAAACTGGGAGGTAACTCCTGATGAAAAATTATATGGCGGACGAATTATTATTTCAACTAAACCTTACGATTCCGATCTACATAAACGAATCCTTTCGGATTGTATCGCAGACAAGAATTCTGCTTATGATATGCTTATCCTAACCCCGCCGAAATTGGTAGACAGATCTAACCCTGATAGGATTCATTTTAAGCAATATGAGGAATACCTCAAGCAAGGAATAAAGTTATATGATGGCACAAACAATACCATAAGGACACAATATCCCACTAATCTTGAACTTTCCCGGCTCTTCCAGTATGACTCCTGCCGTGGTTTGGAAGGATGGACTGCTGTTTGCCTCGATTTTGACCAACTATTCCGATACAAAATGGATAGCTATATTGATATACCTAATGATGAACTGGCACTTGAAACGTCAGGGGAAAGAGCGAATAGATATGTTTCACTTTGGGCTTTAATGCCGTTGACTAGGGCAATTGATACACTGGTAATTACCATCTCTGATCCTGAAAGCGAAATGGCTCGTCGGTTAAAAGAGGTTGGAAATAAAATGCCGGACGTGATTGAATGGATAGAATATAAATGATAAACTAAAATTTCGATGATATGCCATATTTAGAAGATGTAAAAGAATTCTTTGACACACAAGTAAGAGAATTGTTTATTGAAAATCAGAATCCTTTTCAAAACGGATTTGAAACTTCTATTTTTTATTTAATAAGCAGGCTACTGAATAAAGAGGCAAATGGTGCTTATTTCATAAATATTCCAATGAGAGAATTGGGGACAGAAAGGGCTCCTGGGAATAATCATGAGATCAACTATTCAGGTTTCTGCAATTCGGTTTTACTCGCAGCAGGAATAAAAGTATTTGATTTGAATAAAGGAAATACGATTCCTGAAAATAATGAAGGGGATTATATTTTTGTAAATAATGAAATATTTATAACAAAAAAAAATGGATTCGCTGTTATTCGAAATAAGAAAAGGCGTCCAAATCAAATCGCAGGAAATTACCCTTTACTTCTAAATGATGGGGAATATAGTTACAATACTAGAAATAATGCAGAACTCATTATCTCGAATTATTTTTGCTGGCTTAAAAGTTTTAAAAGAGATACTAAAATATTAAACAACATTAATAACAAAATCCTCATTATTTCTCACTCAGAAATAAGCAAAGCCTCCTTCTTTAAGTCTATCCCAATTTGCACCATAACAGAAGACGGCTGTAAGACATACTCTAGTCCACTAGAGCCATTTATATACCTATCAAGGTCTTCAACAATAACCGAGTTAGAAGAAATGGTTCGAACCAATTTTTTTTCTACAATAATTTTTTTAGGAGACCGAAAATTTGATGGAAATGATGTTTGGGATATTGACAACCAATATTTCGATAAAATAATTTTTATTGGTGCAAATGCTCCTACTAATCAGATTAAAAACTATTATGTTTATTCCCGATCAGAAATGCACCGTTATTATAAAACCCCTACAATTGAGTACGTAAATAAAATTTTGGTTAATGAAGAATTAGATGATGCTGTCCAAAAATTTAATGAAATCGTTAAAGAAATAAGTACAAATGGCGGGAGTTTGAAATTTTCACCATTAATAATATATAATATTACTACTCCAGTTGATGATGTCGATAAGGACTACAAAATGGAATGGTTTGAGCATGTTTTAAATGATAATTTAGTAAATGGAGGAGAAAATAGTTATGAAAATTTAACAATAGCATTTGAAAATATATTAATCAAATTGAAAAATGGAAACCAGTCTAAACTGACCTACTTTCAAAATCTAAGGGATGAACATACCCTTAAAAATGAGGATAAGAAACTATTTTATATTGTTGAAAATAGAAATGAATTACTCTTTTTAAAGAATAATTATAAGATTAATGAGAAGAATATATTTACTAAGAGTAGTTATTTTACCAAAATAAAAGGTATAAAAAATAGAACCAGAAATAAGTTTGTATTTTTTACTTTTGGTCGTTTTAGTTTAGAAATATTGAAAGTTATGGATCAATTGTCCATAATCGGAGATAGAATATTTATTTCATATGGCAATAAAGATTTACGATTTAATTCAATACAAGAGGAGTTAAATAAATATGAGAATTCCTCTTTATCGCATTCATCCAGAGAAGATGTCACAGCCATCAAATACGAAAAATCCAAACCTATTGGAGAAGAAATTGAAGTTAAAGAATCCACTTTAGATGATTATAATTATAACGACAACGATGTAACATCTTTCTCACGGCCGGTTAAGATTGAAAGATTTAGGGTTGAATTTGATAAAGGAGAATCTGTTACCCTTGATGGTAGTGTTATTGTCGATTATGCATTAAAAGATGCTGCCGACATTGAAAAAAATGATGAAATTAAATATTATCAAAACGACCCTGAATTATTTGAAAATGCCTGGATGGAATTTGCGAAAGATATGGCTGCCAATATTGATTATTTTAGTCGTTTATGGAAGATTACTCTTTCAGAACTGAAATCCTATTATAGAAGAAAGGATAATGTATTATTTAAAGCCTTGACAAACTTTGGATGGAAAACAGAAATTACTAGTTTAAAAGCATATCTAAGAGAAGGAAATGACATTCAGTTTCCGAGACCGACGAGTCTTATTGCTTTAAAGAAATTATGCGAATCATTGGACCAATTTAACAACTGTGATTTTATTGCCAATTACAGTGATTTAAGAAAGGCACAAAGTGCCAATGAAGACAGAAAAAAATTAGGTCGGATATTAAGTAATGCATTATTGCAGGATGCCATTGGCAATACTTCAGATGAATCATTCATTAAGAAAATAAGTACAACAGGTATATTTAATCAATTAAAAGATAAGTGCATTCATTCGGGCACCGTAAAAAATAGTACAAAAATTTAATTTCTTACTTATGTGCAATTATATAGAAAACAAAAACCAAAGAGACTTTTTCAGAGATACCATTCAGGAAAAGCTGATAGGGCCAGGTGCTGATATTTTCGGATTTGATAAGGAAGTAGAATTGATTTCCAAGAACCCCATTAAATTATATTATTCGGGCATTTTGTTTTCTAGAGTCTATTCAAACCCAGCAATAGCTGAAAACGAAATTGAAGCAGCAGAGGAATTGATGGACGAAGATGGAATAGCAGGAATAGTGAATGATCCAGTTCAAGAGGAAGAAAGAAAAGACTTTTCAAAAGAAGACGTGGAGTCTTCCAGACAAAGGTTACAAACATTTTTCACAAGCAAAATAGGGCTTGTTTTTGCTGTGAACGATGATACTGAGAAATTCAATGTTACGTTTAGTTATGCCCAATATAAACCGGCTACAAGCAGGAAGATAAAAATTACCCAAGAGGAATATGATAACCTGATTGAAATATTGGGACAATTAGAAGAGGACAATAATCTCTGTCTTTCTTATGGTGAAAACTTTTTTACCAGAAATAACAACCTTGAATATGATGCCGGTGAACAAACTTTAACTGTCAACAACGTGCCTGCATTGGATCATATAGGCGAAATGAAATCTATTATTCGGGATTCTGATTTTAAAGCACCCTTCAACAATGCCTTTAGAGGTCACAGCTATCTTCAAAATAAATTTTACAAACTATGTAATGTTATTTATAAAAGAGAAGATGCAGAAACCCCTCCTGTTTTAGTTTATTTAAATAATTTGCCAAATCCGGGTGATGGGGTGTCAATTGAAAACACATCTCTGCAATACTTTATTAAAGTAATGCCTCGAAATGGCAATAAAATAGTCAAGGTCCTTTTATTGAACAACAGTGATGCTGCCGAAAAATCATACACCGACTGCTATTTTCAGGTAAAAATTAAAGTAGATACAACTGATTTAACCAACTACCACGAGCCCATACACAGCGTTATAGATGAAGACTATTCAACAGTAGAATACCAGTATAAAGATGTGCATTCATATGGCAAGGGCATTAATTGTGCAGCCACTTGGGTAATAGGCCAATCCATCGAAACCAGCTTTTTACCCGAAAAGGAAATTAACAGTTTCAGTAATGACGAAAATGAGGCGATAATAAATGCAGGCATATCCGACATTTTTGAGTTGAAAAATTTGTCCATTTGGTCCCCTAATACTTATACTAAAGAAGTAATAATTGACAAACTAACAACCTTTGTTAACACATACTTTGAATGGATTAATGTTCAACAAGAAAAAGCTAATCAAGACGGCAACCCCAATGCCCTTACACTTGTCGCACTGCAGAGAACTGCACATGAAAGACTGATAAGAAACATAAATTATTTACAAGATAATGAAGAAGCTTTCAATTGTTTCAAGCTGGCCAATACAGCCATGATGATACAAATGATTGTAGCTAAAGATAAACGGTTTCGAAAAGGAAGAGATTTCGCGGAGTTTCAGGCTGATGAAAACAATATTTTCAACGACATCGATTTTTTCCGGAATTACGTTAATCCATTTGAAAAACCATTTCCAAAATACCGCCCGTTTCAGCTTGCATTTTTATTAATGAACGTTGAATCTACCTTCGACAAAAATTCAGAAGACAGAAACGGACTGGTTGATTTGATTTGGTTTCCAACAGGCGGCGGTAAAACAGAAGCCTATCTGGCCTTAACCGCTTTAACCATTATTGAAAGAAGAAGAAACAATGCAGATGGAAACACCGATGGCGTATCGGTAATGATGCGATATACCTTACGACTATTAACTGCCCAGCAATTTGAACGTGCCACCTGGTTGATATGTGCCTTGGAGTTTTTAAGAAACAAGCTAAACGATGATGAGAGCTTGAATATTGGCAATTCTAAAATCACTATTGGCATGTGGGTAGGGGGAACTACTACACCAAATAAATTAAAGGACCTTACTAATGATGATAAACCGTATAATGCCTTATTTACCACATTAAAACGTGATGTAACTAGGATATTTACGTTACAAAAGAAATTAGAAAAGGTACAAGATGCCAATAAATTCCCCATTTCTTATTGCCCCTGGTGTGGTTGCAACCTGGTAACTATCAGAGAAGAACAAGTGATTTCAGGATATAAGAGAATTGGACCTGAGAATGAACCTACAGGTTTTAAAATAAGCTGCAGAAATAAAAATTGTTTTTATAACGGAGCAGCTGAAAAATCACTTCCAATACAATTTATTGACGAACTGATTTATCAAAATCCACCAACCCTTCTTTTTGCAACGGTGGATAAATTGGTGCAATTAAGTCACAATCAAGATGCCGGCAAACTTTTTAGAAATAAATTGCCACCCGACCTGATTATTCAGGATGAGTTGCATTTATTATCGGGACCCTTGGGTACTTTATGTGGGCTGTACGAAGTATTGATAGACCAGTTGTGTAGTACAAATAGCAGAAAGCCCAAAATTGTAGCTTCTACTGCTACCACACGTAACACAAAGTCGGTAGTAAAAGCCATGTACAACAGGGAATTGAATATTTTTCCGGCACAAGGGGTTCGATTTAATGATAATTTCTTCTCTTTCGTAAACGATAAAAGCAAACGTAAACACCTTGGTGTAATGCCAACCGGCCGAACTGCGGGTATGACGGAAATTAAGCTGATAGAATGTATATATGAAGCCAAAGTAAAACTGGTAACCTGTTTTTTACAACAACACAATATCGATATCAGCAATAAGGAGTCGTTATTAGAAATACTGAATAGTAAAAGTTTTAAAGAAAATATTGACCCTTACTGGACATTGGTGATGTATTATAACAACCTGAGAGATTTGGGGCGAAGCAAATCCAAGGTACTCACCGATTTTGAGCCACAGATAAAAGGTATGTTTAAAAACCTAGGGGCAGAAGGAACTTTCGATTTTATCCTGGATGGTATTTTTCAACGTACGGTTGAATTCACAAGCAGGCAGGAAAGTGGCAAAATAAAGGCCTTGCTTACCAGATCAGAAACACCTGTAAGTTTTGTGCAAAGAGGTCCCAATACCCCAATTTTTGAAGACAATCAAAACAGTATAGACCTTGCTCTGGCGTCCAATATGTTTTCGGTGGGTATAGACGTTGAACGATTGAATTTGATGTTGATGATGGGGCAGCCGGGCAGTAATTCAGAATATATTCAATCATCGAGCCGTGTGGCTCGTAAAGACAAAGGCCTTGTCATAAACCTATTAAACCCGATGCGTCCTAGGGAATTATCCGTTTTTGAAGATTACACTGCTTTTCACGAAGCCTATTACAAAAATGTAGAACCCTTAAGTATTACCCCTTTTACCGAAATGGCCATTGATAAATTGCTGAATGCGGTATTGGTGGGCTTTGTAAGACAATTGAAAAATGACAACCCATCTCAATTTGTTGTTGCAATGGCTGATGAACTAAACGCCATTTTTGAACATAGAATTGCAAGTGAAGAACAAAAAATTTATGCAAGGCAACAAATTGATAAACTAAAAGGACAATGGGCAATAGCAATTCAAATCAATCCTAATATTCAGTTTAAAAAATCACAATTTTATCCAGGATTAGTAGACTATATGATGAATTCTTTAAGGGATATAGAATCTGATGTATACATAGAAAATGTAAGTTTAAGATAGGTAAAAACAAATTAATTATGGCAAAACTTACAAAAAATATAAAACCCAAAAATTCAAATAAAATGGCATCAAGATACGAAAAACAAGGCCAGGGGAAAATGGTAAATTCTTATGGTGCCGTTGGTACTATAATACAAACATTCAATAATGGTTCATTAATAATAGAGCCATTTAATAGGTGGCCTTATTATGGTACCATTAGGGATGCTTATAATGCTCAAGCAAATTTAAACTATTTAATAACCAGTCAAGAATTTATTGAGGACGAACGATTATTATCAAGATTGATAAGTCATTTTAATTTAAACAACTTGGTAGGGTTGTTTAAATTACCTGAAAACGAAAGTAGATCGAAGGGCGTTGAAACTGATACACATGTCATTTCTGCCCGTTTTTTTTCGGAGTGGTTTTACTGCCCTCAGTGCACAAAAGATAATTTGAAACATGAATCACGTCTAATAACGCGTAATGAACCAAAATATCCTTTCTGCATATACCATGGCAAGTTGGAACAGTTTAGTTTTTTATTAGCTGCAGAATCTGGAGAGATAGCAGACATTCCCTGGAGCGATTTTTTGACAAATAATGCAGATGAAATATTCTTTAATCCGAATAATCCGGCTAATAATAATCTAACCTTGTCATTCACTGCCGGTGGTTCAGCAGAGTATCTGGAAACAAAAAAAGTTATAGCAAACATTAATGGCCAATTGATTACAAAATCACTAGTATCGTTGCCTGCTAAAACGTTTATTACTGAAGATGGCACACAATACAAAATGGTGATTAGGCAGAGTAATAATGTTTGTTTTGTGCAAACCATTTCCAGTGTTTTTATACCAGAATATATCATTCCTACTACTGAGAAAATAATGATTAGAGCCATACGCAGAATGAATACAAACCAAATTCTTGATTCATTAAGAGAAGACTTTCCTGATACACAAACTAATGTGGACCATATAACAGACTATCTTGAAGAATTAAGAAATCTACAAGCCATTAATGCAATAGACAACCCAGAAGACCGGGAAAGGGCTGAATCAGAAAATAAAAATAAGATAGAAAAAGATTATAAAAAATTGGAGTTTGATTTTTTGTCCACAACTCCAAGCCCATATCCAAACCCAGATATTGATCCAAATGTAAAACCACAATTGTCTTTCGATAGAATAGCGTTGAATAAATGGGGAATAAAGAATTTAAACCGGATTAAAAAAATCAAGGTAACCCATGTACAAACCGGTTATACCCGTTTAACACCTAACCCCAACAATTCAAAAAAAATATTTGATAGAGATGATATTAAATATTATCCCGGAGTGGAAATGTTTGGTGAGGCTATCTTTATTGAGTTAGATACGATTGAATTGAATGCTTTTATGAATGCTGATACAGATAAAAGAACAGTTGGCAATATTTATACTATGATGCATTCTCTTTCTCATTGCATAATGAAAGAACTGGAATTTGAATGTGGATATCCTGTAAATTCTATTAAGGAGCGATTGTATTTTGGCTCAGACGAAATTCATGAAGTGGAGCAGGTTAAATATGCAGGCATTTTGATTTATACTGCATCAGGGTCAAATGGAAGTTTTGGGGGTCTTTGCTCTTTGTTTGACAGATTAAATAATGTGGCTGAAGATGTAACCAGAAAAATTGAAAAACTGATAGAATATGCTTTTATCCGTGCACAGGATTGCCCTAACGACCCTATTTGTATTGATGAAGAAGCAAATGGTAATGTTGGCACTTGTTATTCCTGCAACCTGATTTCTGAACCTTCGTGTGAGCAGTTTAACAAGGGATTAAACAGGAAGTTATTGAATGAATACTATGAATTTAGAGGCATACAATAGGTAGTGGAATAAAATGAAGCATATTTTTCAGCCCAATGATCACAGCTGTGGACCGACTTGTATCAAAATGATTTTACCAGATAATTCGTCCACAATAGACGAATTAATTCATTTGTGCCTAACAGATTGGGAAGTCGGAACTCCTCCTGATAAAATGGAACGAGCGTTTAATCTGCTTAACGTTGTCTATCAGATTAAAGAAGGATTTCAATCACTAAAACAATCTATTGAAAACAAAAAACCTTGTATACTCAGAACTATCTTAGAGGAAATACCTCATTGGATAGTCATATGGTTATTACAGTAAGGATGATTTCTGGTTTGTAAACGATCCTGCCATAGGTAAAATAGAATATTCATCAGTTGAGCTTGATCCTCTCTGGAAGCCAAGAAATTACTTTTACTACGAAATAGAAAATTATGTGTGGGAAGAAATAGACAAGTCAGCGATCCTAATAGAACCATTATTCCTTCAAAAAATGGAGCATGTTTTAAATATGGCTATTACAATTTTTAGAAATCATATGTCTGAAGCTGAAATAAAAGAATATCTTATCGCACAGACGGATTTTAACTTATCATCTATAGCTGTTTATCATGGAGAAATTATTGGTTTTTATTTAATCGGAGACAACCATGTTCCAGCTGATTTGCCTATTGACAATCTATTGATTCCTGAAAATGAATACAAAAGGATCTTGGCATTGAACGGAATGGAGGGCGTGGTCTTAGGAGTATTGCCAGATTTTAGAAAAGAAGGAGTTGGGAAGATGTTGATTAGCAATTCATATGCGATTGCTGAAAAGTTCCATAAAGATTACATTTGGGGACAGCATTACATTACCTTTAATAATTTGCCTGAATGGGAAAAAATGCGTACTCATTTTGCATCTGACGATGAGGTACACTACACAATTAAGATATTTTAAAAATTATTAATAAGAAGGAAAGCCCAACCCCCTGATTTATTAAAGTAAAAAATGGCTTTAACCGTTGTCAACAGAATCTTATCATGGTTGAATGGTTTTTTAAAGTAAATTGATGTTTTTGAACGTGTTATTAATATTGAAAATTGCGAGTGCAGCATGCTAAATTACTATTATAGCGATCCTATAAAGGAGTTTCTACAAAAAACTGCCGAAGAGATAATAGGGAAGATTACACTCTCAAATCAATTCGATTCGACAATAAATCAAAATAAAGCTTGGGAACAGCAAATATCTATACTTAAAAACGCACTTAACGGTTTAATGGGTACCCTGTTTTTTGAATTTTCAATACCAAGAATGGGGAAAAGAGTTGATTGCCTTGTTCTTATTGAAAATGTTGTATTTGTAATTGAGTTTAAGGTTGGAGAAAAAGAATATTTAAACACCAATATAGATCAGGTATGGGACTATGCCCTTGATTTAAAAAATTTTCATAAACCAAGTCACAATGCCCTTTTAGTACCAATCCTTGTAGCATCAGAGGCAAAAAAATCATTTATTGAAATTTACACTACTTCGCACAATGATAAATTAGTTTTACCTATTAAATCAAATAAAAATGATTTGCGAGAGGTAATATTAAATTCACTATTATTCTTTTCTGATAAAATTATTCTTAACGGAGATGAATATGCAAAAGGAAGCTATTCACCTACTCCAACTATAATTGAAGCAGCCGTTTCGCTTTACAAAAATCATTCAGTAGAAAATATTACACGAAATGATGCAGATGTAGTAAACCTAAGTCATACTACAACATCTATCTCCCAAATAATTGATTACGCAAAAAACAAAAGTAAAAAAGTTATTTGCTTTGTTACCGGTGTGCCTGGTGCTGGTAAAACGTTAGTTGGATTGAAAGTAGCTACTTCACATTTAGAAAAAGAAAAAGGAACGGCAAGTGTATTTCTGTCGGGCAATGCTCCATTAGTCGCAATACTTCAAGAAGCTTTGACCAGAGATAAAGTGTATAATGAAAAACTCTTAGGGAATAAGGTTACCAAAGGTGTTGCGAAAGAAGGAGTAAAAGCATTTATTCAAATTATTCACCATTATCGCGATGCCTATTTAGTTGACCCAAATCCACCATATGATCACGTTGCTATATTTGATGAAGCTCAACGTGCCTGGAACAAAGAACAGACTGTGGATTTTATGAAGCGAAAAAAGAATCAGCCTGATTTTGATTATTCAGAACCTGAGTTTCTAATTTCTTGCTTGGATAGGCATAAAGATTGGGCCGTTGTTGTCTGTTTAGTTGGTGGCGGTCAGGAAATAAATACTGGAGAGGCTGGCATCTCAGAATGGCTTAATGCAATTTTTAATTCATTTTCTCATTGGGAAGTTTCAATTTCACCGAATCTCACCGATAGCGAATATAATGCAACAGATACAATTGCAAAGTTGGGAAGTAAATGTGTTACTAAATTTGACTCGAATCTTCATCTTTCAGTATCAATGCGGTCATATAGAGCAGAAAACGTTTCTCTGTTTGTAAAACAACTTTTAGATAGAAAAGTCGAAGAAGCAGGAATAACACTTTCGCAAATTTCTAAAAACTATCCAATTGTTTTAACAAGGCATTTGGAAAAGGCAAAGGAGTGGTTAAAAGAAAAAGCTAGAGGAACAGAAAGATATGGAATTGTAGTTTCTTCCCAGGCGCAAAGGTTAAAACCATATGCCATTGATGTAAAATCACCAATGGATCCAATTCATTGGTTTTTGGACGGCAAGGATGATGTTCGGTCATCATATTATTTGGAAGATGTTGCAACAGAATTTCATGTTCAAGGTTTAGAATTAGACTGGGCCTGCATAACATGGGACGGCGACTTGCGATATTCTGATAGTGGTTGGAATACATATTCATTTTCAGGGAGTAAATGGAAAAACATAAAAAAAGAGGACCGCAAAAAATATCTGATCAATGCATATAGGGTTCTTCTAACAAGAGCGCGTCAAGGCATGGTAATTGTTGTTCCGGAAGGAAATCCACTGGATCAAACACGCGATCCCGATTATTATGATCCAACATTTAATTATTTACTTAATCTAGGCATTCAAGTCTTGTGAGTCACATTAACATTTTAATATGATGGAATTAGCTGAAATTCTTAGAGACATTGCAGATGCGCTAAAAGCAGTAGATCTGGAAAAGCCTTCTGAGAAGAAACAAAAAGAGGGTTATTTTATGCCAGGTATTGGCCCTCATAACGAGGATCATTTACGCGATTTTGCAATTAAGCATCTTAAAGAGGATCCTGATAAAAAACACTATTATTTGAATGCCGGCCCTAAAAACTACCCAGGAAATAGTCAGGAATGTGATCTTGTTATTCCAGGGGAATGGGCAATAGAGTTAAAGCTCTTACGGCCTTTTGGCGACAATGGCAAAGAAGCGGACCATTGGTCAGATAAGATACTTTATCCATATTATGGAAATAAAAGTTCAATGGGAGATGTTCTTAAGCTCATTGGATCAGGTTTTTCAGAGAGAAAGGCGATAATATTGTTTGGGTTTGAGCATGCTGATCCAAAAATTGATCTGGAAAAGGTATTGCGCTCATTTGAGATAATTCTTTTAGAAGTTCACGGGATAAGCTTAAGTTCCAGAATTAACATCAAGAGAGAGGGATTGGTTCATCCTGTATTTCAGTCATTAAGAGTAATAGGCTGGGAGATAATCGGCAAAAAATAATAGCATATTATATTCAAAATTTAAAATTACAAGGGGTGTCTGGGTTAATTAAAATAGTACAGAAAGACCCATCGGGGCAGTTTTATGTCCGTGAAAAAAGAACTGTCTGTGTCTTTGTCAGCGCTTGTCGCAGTACGGACGGCCATATATATTATGGATTAGCTAGTTTATAGTCTCCGGGCACTTCCTTGTTTTTAAACATCAA
>CAIMVD010000128.1 GCA_903844815.1 uncultured Bacteroidota bacterium
AACTATAATTGCTGGCAGGGCAGGCACAGGCAAAACGGTAAGGTTATTAAGAATTGCCTGCGACCTTGCAGTTAATAAGGGTTCCCGTTCATTAATCCTAACCTATAATCATGCTTTAGTAAGCGACATCCGTAGAGTTTTCCTGACTTGTCCGCCTTTTTGTGACATGATTTTTTCATACCTGTATATCAGCAAATTACAATGATAAAATCTTAAATTTGTCGCACTAAGGCAAATTTTATGCTTCATATCAGGGTAATATCAACTGCCTCCGGAGCCAAGGCGGTCCAAGTGATTTACTATAAAAATCGCAGGAGGGTAGTGTTTAAACACATTGGTTCTGCAAGAAGCAATGATGAGTTGGAGTCTCTCAAATTAGTTGCTCAAGATTTGATTAATAATTTCACTCCTGAGATTCCCTTATTTGAAGAGCTAAAGCTCGATAACTTGCTGTTGCTTGACAAGAGTGAGTTTTTAGGTGTGTATTTGACTTTTCTGTATGAGGTACTATCAAAGTTAATATCTCAGATTGGTATAGATAAGATCAACAGACAAATGCTGATGGATCTGGTGGTTATCAGGATCGTAGATCCTGCATCAAAGCTTCGGTCAATAGAACTTCTTGAGACCTATTTCGGAATAAAACACAGGCGACAGAATTTTTACGAGTCAGCTCCTGAATGGCTCAGTTTAAAGGGGGCAATCGAGAAGATTGTCGTGGACTTTGCCAAGAAGAATTATGCTTTCAATTTTGATTTGTTGTTCTATGATGTAACTACTTTATACTTTGAAACATTCGAAGAAGATGCTCTGCGAAAAAACGGTTTTTCAAAAGATAACAAATCACAACAGCCACAAATCTTGGTGGGCTTGATGGTTACAAAAGAAGGCTTCCCAATTGCCTACAGCGTATTCTCCGGCAATACATTCGAGGGACATACGATACTTCCAGTTGTAAATAGATTTATCGAGAAGCATTCTGTAGATGAGTTTACTGTGGTTGCCGATGCGGCAATGATAAGCTCCGGAAATATTCAGGAATTTTTGGGGAACAACATCAATTATATTGTTGGAGCAAGACTGGGTAATTTATCAAATGAGATGATTGACAGAATTGATAAAAAAATTATCAGAGAGGACGGACAAAGTATCAGGCTCAAGTCAGAATACGGTTATTTGATCTGCGATTACTCCTCTCTTCGTTACCGGAAGGACAAATATGAGATGGAAAAGCAGATTGGGAAAGCAAAAGTCATAATCGAAACCCCTTCGAAAAGTAAAAAGGTCAAATTCATAAAAACAACCGGTGAACAAATAGAACTTAACCACGCATTGATTGAAAAATCAAATAAGTTACTGGGAATCAAAGGATACTATACAAATTTAAATGAAAATATTGCAAATAACCAGATCATAATAGATCGTTATCATGAACTATATAAAGTAGAACATGCATTCAGGATATCAAAACACGATTTGCAAACAAGACCAATCTTTCATTTTAAAGAGGAGCCGATTAATCTTCATATTCTAATCTGTTTCCTCGCTCTGGTAGTATCGAAGCAAATTGAGTTAACTACAGGTGATTCTATTAGAAAATTTCTTACAGAATGTAAAAAGGTAACCGATGCTCGAATGCTCAACAAGATCACAAACAAGGAAACCAGGATAAGGACAAGGCTCAGCGAAAAAATCCGGCACTACCTGCGATCCCTAAATTTGCCGCACTAAAATGGACAAGTCGGGAG
>CAIMVD010000129.1 GCA_903844815.1 uncultured Bacteroidota bacterium
CGATTCACCTTAATGTTGATTTTCTGATAAAATGACTATTGAATCGCCGCTGCTTCCTTCCCCCCTTCATGAACAAAATAATTTGTCATCCCGAAACTCATCCACCCAGGGATACATCGCTAACTAAAAGGCTATGAGGTGGATGAGTTGAGGGATCTTACACTCGCAGAAACAAATATTTTGTTAACTCATTCTAATCAAAGAGAAGAAACCTCTACTATACTGATAGAGATAAAAAGATCTGATGAAAGATTAGCTTTAAAAGGAGGGGAGAGTATAATAGCCCTTAATTTCCACTCAGCCCGATTTCCCCGGCAACATTTCTCATCCCCATAATACAATCGTTGATAAGCTCCTCTACTGTTACGCCAAGCATTTCAGCCCCCTTTTCAATAACCGACCTGTCGACCCCGGCTGCAAATCGCTTATCATTCCATTTTTTCTTAACCGATCGTGCTTCCATGTCCATGATGCTTTTAGACGGCCTGACTAATGCACTGGTGGCAACAAGCCCGGTAAGCTCGTCAATTGCATAAATAGTTTTTTCAACCAGGGCGACTGGTTCTACATCGGTTGCAAGTCCCCATCCATGGCTCATTACTGCCCTGATATAATCTTCCGGCCAACTGTTCTCTCTTAAGATCTTTTCAGTCATCTGGCAGTGTTGTTCGGGATAGAGTTCCCAGTCGAGATCGTGTATCAGCCCTATAACTCCCCATTTTTCTTCATCCTCACCCGATTTCCCGGCCATGTAACGCATTACTGCTTCCACTGATAACGCGTGCTTTAACAGACTCTCTGTCTTATTGTATTGTTTGAATAGCTCTAAAGCTGATTCCCTCGTTGGTATTATTTCTGACATTGTAAAAGTGATTGTTATTAGAATAAAAAAGTAAGATTACTTATTTACTTTCAGAACAGGAATGGTCTTATTTATGGAGGTTCCCTTTATTTTCAGATAATAAAGAGCGGGCGCTATTTTTAAACCGGAAATTTTAATTTCGTTCTTGCCGCTTAGTATATACTTTTCTATACTGAATATCTTTTTACCCGAAAGATTTATTACAGAGAATTCTGCTTTTTCGGAAGACCGGGAATTGATGAAAACGGTAAAATCATTTGAAAATGGATTAGGATATAATGAAAAGGTTTCATTAATTTCAGTATTCTCAATATTTATTTGCAGGGTATCATTCATCTGATATTCATCGTCGTTGTCATACGCGTACACTACGAGATTAAACAGGCCGTATTTTGACAGATCAGCCCTTGTCCTGAAAGAAACGGAAACAGAATCGCCATACGGAATAACCTGGTTATCGAAATTTTGTCTGACAGCCTGACTTCTGTTTAATGAATAGGCAAGGTTAAACCCCTTAATGACATCTTTTCCCAGATTCAGTACTTTAACTGTAACTATTTCCTGCGCGTATGCATCTGTCTGTACAGGACTCACAATTTTAGCTACTTTGAGGTCTTTTTGAATATAGCTGAGCGAACCTGATTTAGTGAAGTCGATTTTGTCGATCCAAACGCAATCTGATCCACCTGACACTGAGTTATCTTTCTTGTAGGCCCACTCAAACCTGTTCAGGCCGGCAGAGACGGGGAGAACTGCTTTTGTCCAGTCTTTTTCTCCTGAATTTTTAATGACCTCTATGTCGTTTATCATGAATGAAAAGAAATCATAACCCGCTTCGGTGGATACCTTATAGTAGAACTGGATTGAATCCTGTGAAGGAAAAATGGTCCGAATAACCAATGAAGTTACTCCATTATGTGTAATGCCTCCCGATCGGGCTGAAATGCCGCCCTCAAAGGCAGACGCTGAAGTTATTACCCAGGGTAAGGGGCTGAAATTAATCCACGGGAAAACATCAAAGGAAGCGGCCTCAAAACTCTCCCTGACCTTTCCTACCCTGAAAGTAAATTCCTTTGAATCAAGGAATGGTGTGCAATCGAGGGTGGAAATTAACGAAAAATAGCTTCCCGATAATAGTGCCGGAGAGATCTTCACCTGAACCGGAATGTCAGTTGTCTCCCCGAATTTTAGCAGACCCGATTTTACACTGGGTTCAAGAACTGTTAATCCATTATCAAGTGAGAAAACATTGAATTGTCCTGAAATGCTACTGCTGCCCTTATTGGAAACCCTGAAGATTAAATTGAAAGTTTCTCCGGGATCGGCAATATGGTTTCCGTTTCCAAGAACAGTGTCATCCAGCGTAAAACTAACTATGCTGATCTCCGGAGCGTGAACTATTATGTCGTATGAATAGCGCTTCTCGGTTTTCCCATCTTTCAGGACCAGATTAACTGTTACTGATCCCAGATCCTTAATGTTGCCTGAGATTGTCATACCTAAGGCATCGGGCAGGCTAATTCCTGTTCCGGCAGCAAGGGTTCCTATCCAGACAGAATCGGTCTTTATCGACAGAGCCTCAGATTCTGATGAGATCTTTGCGTAAAGGTTACTGGCATCGGTCAGACCATGGTTATTGACAGAGAGGTTAAGATAAAAGAATTCTCCAAAGTCAACGCGTTTGTTATTGTCACCCGTACTGTCATTGATTTCTACTGACGTGAGATTTATAAACTCCGTGGTTACAATTGAGAAATAAACTCTTTTTATGAGCGGAATCTTGTTCTGCCCGGTTACTACAATTAAGCAGGAATCATTCTTTAATTCGGGGAGTTCAAGGTTGATTGATCCCGACTGACTTGCATGGGATGCATCAAGGAGGGAATCGGCATGTGAAATTGCCATGTAGGCAAAAGGATCGATATTGAGAAGAAGGGATCTTATACCGTTCGGCAGTGTGTCGGGAATCACAAAATTGAAAGTGCCTGGTTTTCCAATTATCGGCTGGACGCTTGGGTCGCCAACAAGATTATATGTTTCCCAGTAGTATTTTTTTCTTAATGTGGTGCTGGCGCTGACTGCAAGGTTCCCTGCATAATTGATTTGCCCCATTGAAGAATACCATTCAGATGCAACCTCTCCGTGAGTGTGGAAGAGACGGTCGTAAGCGCCGAGACCGGATCCTTCGTAAGTGGGATTTATTGAGGGAACACCCGGACCCACTGACCAGTAAAAATCTTCATCCCAGTATGAGTCGTTTGAGCATCCTATGAATCCTAGGGCTCCCTTACCCTCCGCGAGAACCATTTTATTCGCAAGGGAGGAAGCGTTGTTATACTGACCGGTTCTGCAGGCGTTGCTGATTACGAAGGGATACATGTTGTTGTTCGTAAGTTTTGCAATATCTGCCTGTTTTAAATAGAAATTGGTACCGTTAGCCGTGTAAAGCCATCCGTCGGAACTCCCGTGTCCGGTGTAGTTGACAAAGGAAACACCCTGATTGATAATTTTTTTTATGGAATCGGGAACAGTGTTTACCAATGAGGCCGGATATGAAAAATGAAATTCATCAATCCCGTTCTCTTTTGTCAGGTAATTCGTTATAGCATATTTCACCTGCCCATTCATGTATTTTATGAAGTTCGTATCGTTTCCTCCGGTTACAAGAGCCTTTTTCAGGAAGTTGCCCGATTCGGGAAATTCAAATTTTTCATACTGTACTATTTTTTTCACAACCGCTTTTAATTCGTTTGTATCCGCGACAGGCAGTCTTCCTATGAACATTTCCGGAATATAATCTCCTTCCCCGTCAAATTCTCCATAGTACATATCTGTAAAATTCCCGGTGCCGCCTGCTGCTGTATAAGTGGGAATCCTGTTTACATCGCCTATAATCAAAAGATATTCAGGCGAAGGATCGGCAGTTGTGCCGGCTTTGTAGATCTTTGTCAGCGTATCTTTCAGCTCATTATAGGTAGTTCCAGCCAGATTAGGGCCCATGTAGAGAACCCTGAGGTCAAACCCTTTCTGGGTCTTCCATCTGAAAAAGGGCTCCAGTGATTTTTTAAAAATTGTATCAGTGAGGATAACCATTTTTACAGGCTGTTCGGAATAACCGGGTATTACTTCATAAGGATTATAATTCAGAACGCTTTTATCGAGAGTTTTGCTGAAGATGGAAGAATTTACTTTAAGGGATTTTGAAAGGCTGTTATCTGTTGCCGTGAAAAATATTTCAATCTTCATCGATATTATGATACTGATCCGGTTTGTGTGAGGATCATAACTTACCGGATAAACCGACAGCGTTGCCAGTTTGTTATTCCGGGCAGTGCCCACATATTCTATGATTACAGTGTCGGATGGAATAAATCCTTTTGAAGCATATGCAGACTTGTCAATCAGAAATTCCGGTTTTTTCTGCTGTAACTCCTTAGTCTGACCTTCCTGTGCGGGGTAAAGCAGTCCGCTTATTTTTTCCTTTCCGGGATCAATATCCTTTGTGATAACTTCGGAGATCTTTACCCTGTAGCCCGGCTCTTCAGGTAACCGGATCAGCCTGCTGAAAACAGGCAATTCGGGTTTTCCCGGAGAGGTTGTTGATATATGTCCTGGTATTGAAAGGCGAAAGAATGAATCCTGATCAATGGAAAGTTCATTTATATCGATAAAAGGAATTGAATAATTTAAGAGGATATAATTCTTTTCAGATACCACATTTGTTTCCTGCAGATCTCCATCATCACGGAATCTGAAACTTTTGCCGGTCTGGCCGACGGATGATGCTGAAATAACCAGAAAAACGGCGACCATAAGGGCCTGTTTATCCTTCCTTAAATGCATCAGTGTTAAATAATTAACATAATTACCCTAAATCCGGAAGCAAGTTATTCAAAATTAAGACAACATTTGCAGGCAGACAGGAAATAATTATTTATTTGACTATTACCAAACCCAGAACATTCCGGGTAATCGGTATAAACAATCAACTTATTCTGGTTATATCCAACAATTAATACAGAAACTTATGACACTCCGAACAATTCATTTCCTGCCATGCTGTTCCGATATCAACCGGATGATTGAAAGCAAGGCTTTCCTTAATGTTTGTAAACTGCATACTCGTTGGTGCACCTTGTCCTAATATGGAATGGCATAGACTGCAATCACGGCTGATCACCCTTCCGTTATCGGCTTTAAAGGCATCATTATGGCATCTGAAGCAACCGTCAGATTCAAGATGTCCGATGTGCTCGGGATATTTGTCATAGGTGACTTTCATGAATGGAAAGGTATTCTGACTGAATCCTTTCTGGACTGCCTTAATCGAACTGGCAATGATATCCTTATGGCTTTCGTAATAGTCTTTATAATCTGTCTTGTAAAAATTTGTAATGCCCTCCTCAATTTTCATCATGGCAGTGTCGGAGTTGGTGAAAGACTCTTTTAACACCTCCATAGCAGCTTTTTTGAAATAGGGGATCTCTTTCGAAATATCTCCGGCAGTCATAGCTTTGTCGAAGTAAAAGGTCGGTGATTTGTAATTATGCGAAGGTCTGTTGTGACAGTCAATACAATCCATAGTCCTGGGTTCAGCGGCTGTCATAAGGCTGTCGGAGATGGGATTGCTTTCATCCTTATAGATGGTTACTTCACTTGTCTTTAAGTTGGTGTACTTTACATATTTTATGCTTTCGCGCTTGTCATTTTCTGAGATATATTCAATTTTGACATCAGGATTGATATGCCAGTGAATGCCTTCCTTGTGCCCTAATCCGCTGTATTCGGGTCCGGTTTTCATCTCAAGGGCAATATCCCATTCTGAATTTGCCGAATCGGCAAGGAAGTACTTATTTGTATAAATTGACCTGGCATAGAATTTCTGAGGCCAGTGGCATTTTTCGCATGTCTCCCTTGCAGGACGAAGGTCATGAAGTGGAGTCTCTATAGGAGTAGGAAATGACTTTGTAGCTACAGCCCAAATCTGGTGCATACCCGACCACTTGGATTTGATATACCATGATGCGCCGGAACCTACATGACACTCAACACACAGAACGTTTGCATGCGAAGAGTTCTGATAAGCAGTATGCTCAGGCTCCATTACCTTATGGCAGAGAGTTCCGCAGAACTCGACCGACTCTGTAATATGAAATGCCTTAAAACTTCCCAGCGTTGAAAGGAAAAGAAGTACGATTGTGGCAATTGTGAAAATAAAAAAGGCATTCCTGTGTTTCGGGTCATTAAGGTCAAGACGTGGAAGCTTGTTTGGTTCATGGGCAAGCACCTTGTTCCTTTCGAGGTACATTCCAACAGGTATGCAAATTAATCCAAAAACCAGAAAACCCGGAAGAATAATATAAATAAACAGTCCGATATTCGTATTCCCTTTATCGAAAATAGTAGAGATTACGAACAGAATAAGGATCAGAATTAAATTGACGCCGGCTATAAATGCACCGATTATTGACAGAAAATTTTTTGTTGAGGGTGGTAGTTTCATAGTCCCCGGTTTTAGGTTAAATTATTCAGGGTAAATATAAATAAATATTGAATCACACACAGGCCTTTAGGTAATTATTTGGTAAAACAGGCCGGTGCAGCACAGTAATCCGTGATCAAAGGAGTTTCTAAACAAATCCAGGAATTATGATCTATGATCCAATGGCGTTTAGTTAAGGAATATTATTACCAAACATGAAAAGAATATTTTACCACAGGGACCACTCTGCTATTCTTGTGTTTTTACCCCCCAACCCCCCAAGGGGGGATTTAAGAACACCCC
>CAIMVD010000130.1 GCA_903844815.1 uncultured Bacteroidota bacterium
AAATGGTTACACAGAGGAAATCCGGAGAAGCACTGTCCCGAGTACTCGGGAACACAGAGGTTTTGCTCTGTGTCTCTCTGTGCCTCTCTGTGGAACTCTGTGTAAGTTCTTCCTATAAACGATAACGATAAACGATAAACCTTCAATACAATGAAAAAACTACATAAGAGAATCCTCGCACATGTATTTCTTATCTCTCTGTCCCTTAGTCTCTCAGTCCCTCTTATTGCCGATCCAGGCGCTCCCGGCGCTGATCCTGCTGTTGGCGCGTCGGGTGGCCAGTTCGTGAGCGGAGATGCAAGCGGGGTTCCGCTCGATGGGGGAGTAATTGAATTGCTGTTAGCCGGGGCTGCTGTTGCAGGCTTCCGGAAGGTATGGAGAGTGTATCCTAAATCCAACATCTGATCTTCTCACAATGATTCTTCAGACACCAAAAATGACTCCATATTTTCAGAAGTTATAAATCTGGTTTCACTGCCTGGATAAGCCAGGACAAAGGCCTGCATCTGAACGCATTTCAAGGTTATTAAAAGAAGCTATAACTGCATTTCTTATACCATTGTCATAAAAGTAGATTTTATTGCTTCTCTTAAGTTCATTCCTGAGGTTTCTGCTCGATGATCCTATTCTGAAAATAATTTATGATTTCTCCATCAGGTCGATATATCCTTTTATGCTGATCGAAAGGCAAAGTCATCACCATCCCAGAAAAGTGTTTTCCCTTCAAATTTTTCAGCAATAGACCTAACGAGTATAGTCTTACCACTCTGACGCGGACCAAATATTATTACGGCTTTCCTGTCGTTCCAGTTAATAATGATAAAAGAACATATTTACATTAATTCAATTTCGAAATCTATTTCATGGTTATTCAGGATAAAAATGGAAATATTATTCATTTTTTAACCGATTTTGACTTTAAAACCGGAATAACTAAATTTGTCTTACTAATTGTTGCCGCATGTTACTATTTTTATCTCTGTCCGGGATATTACTGTCATCAATATTGTTGTTTTTCAATGCTTCGAAATACCGGTCGAGCATTTACCTTGGCATTTATTTTTTCACAATCAGCCTATACGGACTGGTTCAATATATTCTTCTCTATTCAGGTTCGGTATTTTTATGCAGCATTGCTGAGATTCATTTTTCGGCGCTGTTTTATCTGCCCGGACCAATGCTTTACCTATATGTTCGCAGTGTGGTTACCGACGATTCGAGGCTTCGCTGGAGCGATCTTTTTCATCTCCTCCCAACCACTGTATTCCTGATTGCTGCTCTGCCATACATTTTTTCATCCTTTTCTCACAAACTGGAAATCGGAAGGGAAATTGTTAATGATCCCGGGTTTATTGGCATCCATAACCACACAATTCTGGCTGAAATCTTCTCAAATGCAGCGATATTTATCAGTCGCCCGTTACTTTTATTAGGCTATTCGGTTATGGCCCTGTATATTTTTTTCAGGTTTCTTCTGAAAAAAAACCACCTCCTCACCTTCCGCAACCAATCATTCATGTTGAAATGGCTTTCATTTTTCCTAGGCTTTCAGACTATCCTGATAATTGCCCACCTTCTGATGATGATTGAGACCTTCCTTGGTGATACTTCCAACCTGTTTTTCACAATTAACATTTTTCAGGTTTTATCGGCAATCGGACTTACAGGACTACTCATCACACCCTTCTTATTTCCAGAGATACTTTATGGCTTGCCTCGTTACCCTGAAACAATACTGGCAACGGCGCGTGACATTAAATTTCAAAAAGAGCCGCCAGCCAGAACCGAAATTGCCCGCAATAGTCTCGACACTGTATATATTGCCCGCATTGAGCAAAGGATAGCCTCCTGCATGGTTGAGTTTAACCCGTATTGTGAACCTGATTTCAGCATGGCGTCATTTGCATCATTGACAGGAATACCCTCACACCATTTATCGCTCTATTTAAATACTGTCAAAGGTCAGTCTTTCAGTGACTTTCGTAATAATTACCGGGTAAGTCATGCAAAACAGCTCATCATCGATGGAAGGCTTAAAGAGATGACAATTGAGTCGATAGGCATATCCTCAGGTTTTGCCAACCGGGCTACTTTCTACAGGGTTTTCAAAAATTCAGAAGGGATTTCGCCTGGCGATTTCGCTGCAAAAGTCTCAAAAGAGGGTTAATTTCAATTTAAACTTTGTCTCATCCTCTAAATTTGAGACAAAAGTCCAGTCTCTTTTTGTAAAGATTCATAACAAAATAAGCTACTTGCACCCTGATAATAAACCGGTGGGCAGATAATATTTTTAGCTGCTACCGTATTATTTGGGGATCTTCATTTTTTTATTTATTCTAACTAACAACTGATTCGCCATGAGATGTTTGACTACATTATCACGAACGATTATTGTGAGATTACCAATCATTCTAATTGCATTCATACTAACTACAATAAATGCAAAGGGTGATGTTACAAAAACAGTTGGCACAACAGGTGCTGATTACCCTACACTAAAGGCTGCATTTGACGCAATTAATGCCGGCACAATCAAAACAGGGATAATAACACTTAACATAATAGATAATACAACCGAGACAGCAACAGCCTCATTAAGTGCCAGCGGGACGGGTTCGTCATCCTATACACAAGTTATTATTAATCCTTCAGGAGGGGGAGCCCGGACTATTTCCGGCTCACTCAACGCTCCTGTAATTACTCTGAACGGGGCAGATTACGCTACTATAAACGGACTAAACACAGATGGTAACAGCCTGACAATTGAAAACAGCAATACAGGTACTCTGGCCAATGCTATCCTGCTAACAAATACAGCTACATATAACATTATCTCAAACTGCACAATTCTCGGTTCAACAACCTCAGTAACAACAAACTATCCCGATGGCGGTGTCATCGCAATAATTACAGCTTCAGGTAATAACCAGATAAGTTATTGTAACATAGGCCCATCAGGAACTAACAAACCTTCAAGGCTCATATATAATCAGGCTCACCCGGTCAACCCATGCAACTCAAATACTATTGATCATTGTAACCTTTATGACTTCAGCGCTTCAGCCGCTGCTGCAACTACCCATTTACATGCGGGAATTATGGTATTAAAAGGAAGCGCATGGACAATCACCAATAACAGTTTTTACTATACAAGTGAGATTTCTCCAACTTACGGAACAATATCTGCAGTATATCTTGCAGGCGATTCAGGTTATACTCCAACAGGCAGTTTCATAATTAGTGGCAACTATATCGGGGGGAGCTCTCCAAATTGCGGAGGTTCTTCAATGAAAATCACAGGATCGGCTTACTCCTTCAAAGGCATCTGGTTCGGTTCGTATTTTGCTCAGGCTGCCGCTAATAAATCAACAATCAGCAATAATTACTTACGGAATATAACCTATACTTCATCAAACACAGAGACTATTAGTAACTCAGGGTTCTCTACAATTTTCATATCAAGCGGAAGGTACGATATCACGGGGAATCAGACTGGAAGAACTGATATCAACGGCGATATAAGCATAAATATGACCGGTGCCGGCAGCGGGAATACTTATATTCAAATGTTATACTGTGATTCAAATACTTCGACCACATGGCTTCAGACTTATCTCGAAAAAATCGAAAACAACAGCTTTGCAGGTATCAACGTTACCAGGTCCAACGGAACCCAGCTTACCGTTAAAATGATCTATATCTACTTCCCTATGTTGATCACGAGTTTTTCAAACAACAGTTTTGGCAGTGAATCAATACAAAATAGCATAAATATCAACGGGGGTGATGGAGAATGTATGATGGGACAACTGAACATCAAAGACGCGATGACAGCAAGTTGCTCCGGAAACAGTGTAAACAATGTAACAATCAGCAGAAATACAGGAAGTATAGGTTTGTCCTGGGGGCTGGCTCTTGCCGGAAGCTTAATGAGTGGCGATATTGCCGGCAATAGTGCAAGAAACATATCAGTTTCAAATACGAGCGGCATTGTTTACGGCATAACCGCAGGAGTAGCCTCCGGGGGTTCAATTTCGGGCAATAAGGTCGAAAATATAACAGCCTCATCTGTCACCGCTCTTTATTCCTTTGCAGGTGGCGTAACCATAGAGAAGAATTTTGTAAGGAATATAATATCAAATTCCATATCAGGGACTATCTATGGATTACAATTAAATTCCGCAACCACATCAACAATTAAAAACAATGTAATCGTCTTTGGCCAGGGCGATGGAAACAATTGTACAAGGTATGGCATCTACCTCAATAATGCAGGTACCGTTCTTCATAACACTGTTTATATCGGTGGGACAGGTACAATCGGCAGCGGTTTTTCCTATGCCTTTTACAGTAATAACAATGCCAATCCCCGTATCATAAGGAATAATATCTTCAGCAACTTCAGGAGCAATTCGGGGGGAACCGGGAGCAATTATGGTGAAAAGTATGCCTACACAGTACCCGTAACTCTTACATTATCGAATAACTCTTACTATTCACCAGGCAACGGGGGAATACCCGGAATCTATGCTTTGTCGG
Source organism: uncultured Bacteroidota bacterium (assembly GCA_903844815.1). Lineage (GTDB taxonomy): Bacteria > Bacteroidota > Bacteroidia > Bacteroidales > VadinHA17 > LD21. The sequence goes on from CAIMVD010000130.1 coordinate 4,540, forward strand.
GCTATGATGCAGGAAGTATTGTTATTGACCCTCTTTTTGCAAATACCGAAGGCACAAATGCAACTGATTTTACAGCTTCAGCAGTTTACAATGTCGGAGCAACAGGTACCGGGGTAACAACCGATTACCTTGGAAACGCACGAAGCGAAACCGCACCCTCAATGGGAGCCTTCGAATATTCCGTACATGAAGGCATTGTTACTGCCGAGGCTTCTTCCGGCACTGCCTCTGCAAACTATAACAACCTGGCATCGGCATTTGCGGCTATCAATGCAGGCACCCACCAGGGAGCAGTCGTACTTAAGATAAATGCGCCAACATGGGAACCCGGCGCAGTAATAAATGCAAGTGGTACAGGAAGCGCTAACTATACCTCGGTAAGTGTTTACCCGACTGTTTCCGGACTAAGTACTACAACTGACTTTGCGTTGCCGGTTATCAATCTCAATGGCGCCGACAATATCACAATCGATGGAAGGATAAATGCTTCTGGATCAACACCCAGCCTTACAGTAAGAAATTTAAATACTTCAAACACCGTTGGAACAAGCGCTGTCAGGTTTATAAATGATGCCACTTCAAACACAGTCAGATACTGTAATCTAAAGGGAGCCCACACAACTTCATACAGCGGGATAGTCTTCTTTTCAAATACGACAGGGACTTCGGCAGGCTCGGGCAATAACAGCAACACAATCGACAACAATAATATAACCGGACTGACAGATCTTCTCAGGCCATATACAGCAGTATTCTCGTCGGGCCAGGCAGGGTATCCCAATTTGAATAACATAATAAGCAATAACAGGATCTTTGATATATTCAACCGCACAGTAGTAAGCCCATACGGGATCTATTTATATAACAATTCAACAGCATTCTCAATAACAGGAAACAGCATCTTTGAGACCGCTACCTTTGTGCCAACCACAGCATCCACTATTTATCCTATTATCATCAATTATGCTTCCGGCAATGCGGGTGACAATTTCACAGTCTCCGGCAATTTCATCGGAGGCACTGCCGAAGGCTGTTCGGGATCGGCATTTACAAAAAGCGGCGCTCAGAACACCTCTTTCTATGGAATTAAAATCAATGCCGGAACAACGAACCCGAGCAGCATACAGGGAAATGTTATAAGAAACATATCCTGGACTAATTCGGGAAACAGCGCATGGTACGGAATACAAACCGATGCCGGGAATTTTAATATAGGAACCGAAACAGGCAATACAATAGGCTCAGGTACGGGTACGGGATCAATTGTTTACAATGCATCAACAACAGGCGCTTTATTCTACGGTATCAATATTGCAGGCATTGGCCCAGTTAACTGCAGCAACAATTTGATAGGCTCCATATCAGCAGGAAATGCAGCTGCTAACGGAACTTCGGTTTATGCAATTAATAAGGCTGGTGTTGCAGGCAATACCACAATAAGCACCAACATCATAGGCTCGGCAGACGGAAATACTGCCAACAGCATAAACGCCACCTCACAATCGACAGGCAATCTTCAGGACCTTTACGCAATCTTCAGCAGTGGAACAGGGACAAACATTATTTCAGGCAACCTGATCTCGAACCTTACCAATGGCTCGGAAAACACCACGGCAGCTACAACAGGCAGCATAGCAGGAATTTATGCAGGTTCCGGAACATTTACAATTTCAGGTAATACCATTACAAAATTAAAGACTTCAAATGCAAACAATGCTTCCACAATAAGCCTGTCCGTGGCAGGGATAATTGTCAATTCAACCACTGGCGCTCAAACCATATCCGGAAACTCAATCAGTTACCTCTCCAATACCTATAATTCGTTTTCAGGAAACATAAGCGGGTTATTTTATTTAGGAGGAACTACCGCAAGTACGGTTGCAACTAATTTTATTCATTCACTTTCATCAGCAGGTAATTCTGCCATCATAACAGGTATCATGGCCGGCAGAGGCGCCACCAGCTACAACAACAATATAGTAACCCTTGAGCAAGACAATGCATCAACCATTTATGGTATATATGAAACCGGAGCCTCTTCAAATAACAACAACCTGTATTTCAACACAATTTATATAGGTGGCTCACCGGCCTCAGGTTCCCTTAACAGCTATGCACTTTACAGTGCAGTTACTACAAATACAAGGAACTTCAGAAACAATATTTTCAATAATTCAAGGTCAAACAAAGGGGCAACAGGCAAACACTATGCCGCTTACTTTAATTACAGCGCAAACACTAATCTGACGCTCGATTATAATGATTATTATACGCCGGGAACAGGTGGAGTACCAGGTTTTTATGCAGCAGCTGACAAAACAGTATTACCAATAGTTACCTCAAAAGATGCATCGAGCGTTCTACTGAATCCTTCCTTCGCCTCACCCGGAGGAACAACAGCAAATAGCTATATTCCTGCAACCCAGCTTGCCGGAATTACAGGGACGGGGATCACATCCGACTACGCTTCAACAACCAGATCGGCTACAGTTCCCGAAATGGGAGCCTTCGAAAAAAGTGTTACGGTGAATTGGGCAGGAACTGTCAGCACTGACTGGAGCGTGGCGGCTAACTGGAGCACTTCAGCCGTTCCTACTGCAAGTTATAATATCACTATTCCTGCAGGAACCACAAACGCTCCTCATATCACTTCGGCAAAAGCTTCACCCTCAATCTGTAACAACCTGACTATTAGTTCAGGTGCTATAGTCACAATTGACGCGGGAAAAGCCCTAACCGTTAACGGGACAATAACCAACAATGCAGGAGCCTCAGGCCTTGTGATAAAAAGCGATGACACTGGCGACGGTTCATTCATTGGCCCTTCCACCCAGGCAACAGTGGAACGGTACATTCCTGCCTCGAAGTGGGTCTTTCTCTCCTCCCCTGTTACTTCGGCCGTGAACAGCCTTTATACAGGAATGTATATGAAGCAATATAACGAAACTGCAAATGTTTTCGGACCACTTGTTACTGCTACAAATGTTCCCCTGACACCAGGAACCGGGAATTCAATCTGGTCAACAGCAGCCCAAACCATAAGCTATGAAGGAACAATCAACGCAGGCAATGTTTCAGTTTCAACGCCAAGGGCAAGTCAGGGCTTTACTCTTTGCGGCAACCCTTATACTTCAGCTATCGACTGGAATTCAGCCTCGGGCTGGAGCAAGACTAACCTCGCCGGGACTATCTGGGTATGGAACCAGACAACAGGTCAGTATGCAACATGGAATGGTTCAGTGGGAACAAACAGTGGTTCACGCTATCTTTCATCGGGACAGGGTTTTTTCGTACAGGCTGCAGCTACCGGCGCCTCCGTAGGCCTCATGGCAGGAGCACGGCTGCATAATACCGTCAGCCTCCTGAAATCGGTAAAGGTTGAACCGGGTGTTCTGAGAATGATTGTTACAGGTAACAGCTACTCCGACGAAGCTGTGGTTATGATTGCAGAGGATGCCCTCCCGGCAATCGACTACCGTTATGATGCATTGAAGATGGCAGGCTCGGCAGAAGCGCCACAGCTCAGCACTGTCAAGGACGGACAATCGTTTACAATTGCATCGCATAGCCTGGCTGACAGCACAACTGTTATTCCTGTAACACTGAAAGTCGCTGCTGCCGGAACATACTCGATGAACCTGTCGAACTCCATTAACACGGGAGGTCTTAATACCTTCCTCATCGACAAGATTGCAGGAACGGCAACAAGTGCTGATCTAAATCCTGTTTACACGTTCACGGCATCTCCCTCTGACCGGAGCGATCGTTTCGAGGTAATATTCAGTTCGCGGTCGGTGATTACGGCAATTTCAAAAACAGGAGAATACCGCGGCGACATAAAGATCTGGAACTCGGGCAGAAAACTTAACATTGAGATCCCCGAAAATGAGGAGCTTATTAATGTTGAAATCTATAACCTTAACGGCATAAAAGTGAAGTCCTTCACAAGCGGCAGTCTCAGGGACATCGATCTGAATCTCAATACAGGTATGTATGTTGTACGTGTAAAAACTACAAAACAGGTTCAAATCAGTAAGATAGTTCTTTATTAAAAATGGTTACACAGAGGAAATCCGGAGAAGCACGGTCCCGGGTACTCGGGAACAGAGATCTTCCTCTGTGTCTCTCTGTGCCTCTCTGTGGAACTCTGTGTAAGTTCTTCCTATAAACGATAACGATAAACGATAAACGATAAACTTCTAACACAATGAAAAAACTCCATAAGAGAATCCTGGTCCTTGCATTTCTTCTCTCCCTGTCCCTTAGTCTCTCAGTCCCTCTTATTGCCGATCCCGGTGCTCCCGGCGCTGATCCCTCTCTTGGCGCCACCGGCAGTCAGGACGTTGGCGGCAGCAGCAGCGGTGTTCCTCTCGACGGGGGGGTGCTGGAGATAATAATTGCAGGCGTTGCAGCGGCGGCAATTGGCGCAGTGAAAAAGCGCAGGGCACGGGGCACGGGGCACAGGGCACAGGGGTAAAGCGTAGAGCGTGGAGCGTAGAACCGTTTGTTCATCGCATTTCATTCATGATTTTTACCCCTGCTTCCTGAGTTTCACAAAAAAGTACTTGACTGCATTTTTTACAGTCTGCGCGGCAAGTTCACCTGACCATAAGAACGGATTGTCGGTCCAGCGCTGAGGGTGAAAGGTAAATAAAATGCTGACGGGCAAGGTGCCTGCATTTGCAGCCTTAATCAGATCGAAAGTGGAATGAAAACGGTCACTCCCATCCTTCCCTCCTATCTTATCCCTTAAGTTGAAGGCATTACCGTCCCACATGCGCCCTGTATCGGTATAATAGGACACCCTTGAAAAATCGATATCAAAATATGGCTCTCCTGTAATTCCAAGTGAGCGGTAATCATACTTTTCCCACAAAGCCCGGTTATCATATCCCGAAAGTGGCGAACCGTGCATTGTTATTGTTTTTACAGGAACAATTCTTCTCATGGCATCGAGGTTTTTACGGAACTCGTCCCAGGCTTTTTCGAGGTTACCACCGCAGGTATTTAATGTGTCATAATGGTAGCCAATTTCGTGACCGAGAAAATGTATTTCACGGATTATATTCTTATCCCGGTCACTCGTGCAGACGTTAAAATAGTAAGAGCCCTGTATTCCCATTGTGCTTTGAATCCCGGCAAAAACAAGAGAGTTCCCGGGTCTTGCATCTGCGTCATGCCGTAAAATAACTGCATTAACCGGGACATTCTGAAGGTAGTCATCAAGCCTGAAAAACACATGGCCCTGATTAGAAAGGGTTTCTAAAAGCAACCTGTATACAGGAAGAGTGAAGTCAAATACCATAAAACTTTAGTTTCCCTGTTAATTGCATAACTTTCAATCCCATCTTTCCCACCATGTAAAGAACGGGATTAAACACTTTTAAATATCTGCTGTGTTCGACAACCACACCTCCAAAACGTTTCTTGAATTCGCGCACCCCATACTCCTTATCGGGCGATCCTGCTCCCATGAAATCGAACAGGGGAATGTCATTCTTCTGAGCATATTCAATGGCTGCCCAGGTGGCCATCACCGAAGGGTATTGATCCCTGAATTCAGAATCGAGTCCGCAGACATAAAATTCATATGCAGCCCTGTCTGGAATAATTGCAAGCATGATACCTCCTATTATTCTTCCGGAATATTTAACCAGCAGGAATATGGCGAATCCGGTGTCGAAGGCATTAAGAAAAAAAGGAAGTGGAATCAGAGGCTTTTTGATCTTGTTAGTATAAAGATCTGAAAGAATGCTGTAAAATTCTTTTATCTCATTACTGCTTCCTGCCTGTTCCCAGGAAGCTCCGTTTCTTAAAGCCTTTAGTATCTGTCTCTTTCGCGAAGAACTGAATTCTGACAGCATGTTATTGCTGCTGATCTCATTCTGAATATTCAGCCAGGGTATATGCTTCCAACCGGGATGAGTAAGAAGTGAATGGTATTGAGTGAAATCAAAATAATTACGGATTTCAATATATATCAGCTTATTACGATAATAATCGTCGATTGCATTTAACAGAGTATCAACGTACCCTGAACCTCCATGCCTTATCACAAGTCCGCCATAAATTATACCGCGTCCCGAGAAAAAAGACTTCAGACCATTTTCCCTATGAACTGTAACAACAACCAGACATTTGTAAGCCCCATTATCTTCTACTGCAAACACATCAGCACCTAGCCCTTCGGCTGAGTTAAAAAGCTTATAGGCCTTTTCAGTCTGAAACGGGGAATAATAAAATGAATCTTCCAGCAAATCATTCCATTGTTCTGCTTCTACCTGTTTGTTTTGTACAATTACCACCAGTTCCCCTGATCTAAATTATGGACAATATTACAGTTTTTTTGTCCTTTTCAAACACAAAATCAGTAATATAAATCGAAAAAGAAAGGGCACGGGGCACGGGGCTCAGGGCTCATGGCACAGGGCACGGAGTGTCAGATTTTCCGGCATGTTCGACGTATTTGGCGGATTAGTTGTTAATTTATAGATTTGTGCTTTCAAACTGATTCATATGCTGGTTTATTTGTCGGTAACGGGGATAATCCTTTCGATTATATTACTGCTTTTCAACGGCTGGAAGTTCAGGTCCTCCATCTTCCTCAGCTTCTTCTTTTTAGCCGTAAGTATGTATGTAATCAATGAGTATGCGGTGCTCTATTCCAAATCCGTTTTTTTCGTTTCGCTAATTACAGTAAACATCACTTTTGCATCCTATCTCATTGGTCCAATGTTATACTGGTATATCAGGAGCATTCTGACTGACAACTCCCACCTGAATAAAGCAGATATTTTACATTTGCTGCCTATGATGATCTTTCTGGCAGCCGCTCTTCCTTATATTTTGACCCCATGGCATTATAAAACGGAGATTGCAAATCAAATTATAAAAGATCCCCGATTTTTAGAATCCTTCAAATTCACCATTTTATCAGAGATATTTCCAAATTTAGTGGTTTATCTGAGCCGGCCCTTCCTGGTTTTAGTATATACGCTCTGGTCTGTCGGATCTTTAATAAGGTATTTGAGAGACAGGTCGGTTAAATATGTTTTTACAGGCCAGCTTTTTATGATAAAATGGCTCTCCTTTTTAATGGGATTTTTATTGTTAATGGTGGTTACTCATCTGATATCGATATTTCAATCCTTCATTAGCAATCATGAAGTGTTTTTTACAATTAATATGCTGCAAATTCTATCCGCAGCAGGACTGATTGGATTATTGGTATCTCCTTTATTTTTCCCTGATATCCTTTATGGCCTTCCCCGGTTTTCTGAGGCGCCTTCAATTCCGTTACCATTAGTTACCCCTGTAGTTATTTCTTTAACAGAGCCTGAAAGTGGTGAAAAAACACAGAAATACAATCTCGAGTCTGAGTACATTTTGTTGATTGAAAATAAAACATATTCCTATATGCTGGAATTTAAATCCTTCCTGCAACCGGATTTGAATCTGAACAGGTTCTCCGATATTATTCAGCTTCCGGTTCACCACCTTGCCTACTATTTCAGGGAAATTAAAAAACAGACATTCAATGATTACTGCAACAAGTGCCGGGTTGAGTATGCGAAAAAACTGATGTTTGAAGGCAAAACCGGTGATCTTACACTGGAAGCTTTGGGAATTTTATCAGGATTTACCAACCGCAGTACCTTTTTCAGGGCGTTTAAGAAGGCCGAAGATATTTCACCCGGGTCTTATCTGTCTAAAATGAATAAAAATTAATATCCGGCTTAACAACTTTGCTCATTTCTGATATTTTACAAATAGCTTATATGCTTTATATTCAACACTTCCCCTCCCCTGCACGCGTTACGCCATCTTGAATTTTTCTCTTTTTGTCCTGCAGAATCAACACTTATATTTTGAACCTCATATCGACCTGTGAGTGACGAAAGTATATCTTCCTGTTTCCATCACTGAAATAAAAGAAAAATAAACTTTGTAGCAAATTTGAAATATGCTACAAAGTTTGGCTCTAAAACAGTATTTACTAAGTATTCAAACCGCATTTTTGCCAAAGTGGTTTTGGGGAACAAATAATATCTTGTAACATGTCTGATAAAGCAGCAGAAAGTGCGCAAAAGTATTTTTTATATAATGCTCTTTACTGTTTTTTGAAGGTAACCAGCAGAAATCCAGTGATCATAATAATGGGATACTTACATAATCGAAACATATTTTAATATGGCTTTATTAATGCTTCTGACCCTCGTTTTGTTTTTAATTGTATTTTCTCTTTCGGGATTGGCAAAAGTTCGTCAGAAAGAAATAAACATCTATGAATCCGAATTATTCGAAAGAAGCCTGAATGACCATCGGTCTTCATAAACGGCATATTCAGGTATACTGCTTCGTTATTGCAGGATTCAGTTTTTTAAATGATGGCAGGGAACAAAGAATTCTTTAAAGATTTGGATATGAAAAATATCGATTGAATTACTATTTAAACTTATTTCTAATGTCAATGGATAATCCGGAATCAGTACGAACTGAAAATAAAACAATCGAAGGGAAAGGAATTATCTCTGCAACAGGTATTTTATCAATAACCGGTAATGTCATTATAAGTGGAAAATATACCGGCAAACTGAAAGTGGAGGGAAAACTTACTATTGGGCCCCATGCGAGGGTGATAGGTGAAATAACAGCAAATGACCTTGATTTGATGGGCCACCTGAAAGGAAATATCCTGGTGATTAACAGGGTTACTTTTTCATCCGGATCAAATTTTTCGGGTTACATTAAAGCCGCTGAGGTTGAGATTCACAATGGATGTAAAATCTCAGGGAATCAGGATTTCGGGTCGTTCAATCTTACAGAGCCGGTTGAATCAAAAAGGAACCCGCACAGGGAAAAGACAGAAGCAACTATTCCTCTGATGATTGATCAGTCTTCCTTCTGGTTTTTACCTGAATGATAAGGTCATAAAAACGAGATTCATAACGGGAACAGCAACCTATGGGATATTGTGGCTGTTGAAAAAAATCTCCTTAGCCCTTTGTGGCACTATGCTAAAGTTCTTAACTAATTGCTAAACAGGAATCCGCATAGTTCCCTAAAGTAAAATTTCAGGCTTTTCAAACAGCCCCTCTTGTTAGTCCCTGGCTATTCAGTTAATCCTGTGGGTAATTACCTCTTTTCTTCTTTATGGCAGCATAATAAGCCGACTTACTGCCAAATCCGCTATTCAGTGCAATGGCATCAATAGTCAGTTTATTACTGTTGTCATTTAATTGTATTTCAACCTCTTTCAGACGGTATTCATTTATAAGGTTGCTGAAGTTTGTATTAAACGTGTCATTTATTATTTGAGAAAGGTAGGTTCTGTTTGTGTTGAGGTGTAAGGCAAATTTACTGACTGTAACATCGGGATCTCTGTAAATTTTTTCATTTTCAAGTGAATAGATCATGTCTCTTAACAGTATCTGCCACTGCGCCTCGGGCAGAATATATTTAATCTGTTTTTGTTTAGTTTCCTGATTGGCGCTGGTCTTCTCGTCTGAGCTTCCGTTTTTCTCATCTTCAGGCAGGCAGGGGATTGAAAAAAATACTACGGTTCCTTCTCCTGATTTGCTTTCTATACTTATCGTTCCTCCGTTTTTTTCAACGTATTCTTTACAAAGCAGCAAACCCAATCCGTGCCCTTTATCAGATTGTCTGGCGGTTGTATCACCTGATATACTAAATATCTTGCCGACCATCTCACCGGTCATACCGATTCCTGTATCTGACACTTCAATCATCACACTTTTCTCATGATGTTTAACAACAGAGCGTATGGATATGGTTCCATCGACCTTATTAAATTGGATCGCATTGGAAATTAAGTTTCTGAACACCGAATATATCATACTTTTATCCGCGAAGATCTCCACATCATCTTCAATCTCATTGGTAATGACTATATTTTTATTTTGTGAAATCTCTTTCAACTCAGTCAATGCCTCTCCGGCAATTGCTGTAAGTGAATTGATTCCCGGGTTGAATCCGATTGTTCCGGTTTGTATCCATGACCATTCGACAAGATTTTCGAGCAGAGTAAAGCCTCTTTTGGAGGTAGCGTTTATCAATTCAATGATGTGTTTAACTTTTTTATCGTCAAGATTTTCAAATTCACTCAGCACAAAATCTGAATAACCGATCAAACCCTGAAATGGATTCTTTACATCGTTGGCAATAATTCTGAATGACTTGTCTTTCATTCCGTTGGATACCTCCAGCTCGAGAGCATACTTTTGCAGCTGAAGTTCTGATTTTTTTCTTTCAGTAATATTCTGAAGGATAAGTATAGTAGCAATATTCTCTTGCCCGGAGTGTTTTACAAAGGATTGTTTTGCGATAAAATAATGGCTTGTATGATGACGGATAAGGCAGATTTCTTTCATTTCAAAATCAGTTTTTACCAATTCCGATAGTTCGCTATAATGGCTGAAAAGAGTTTCAAATGGTTTTCCGATTACTTCTTTCAGGTTTAATCCAAAGAACTTTACTCCGCTACTGTTGATATCGTTAATTAGGTGGTCGGAGTTGAAGACCAAAATTATGTCTTCAATGTTTTTCATTACCAAATCGTGGGCTAATGGCTTTAAATTCAGAAATCTGTACCTGAGTAAAGCCCAGGCAAAAAAGAGATTACCGAAGATAAAGAACTCGGGGGTGAGTTTATATCCTGGTATAAAAGAGTAGCCTCGAACAAACTGAAGATCGTTGATTGCCGGAAGGGCAATTGCAATGAAGATAAAGAATGCCTGCCAATTGGAATATCTTGAGCCAGTGAAGATATTCCGGAGCAGAATAAACATTGATATAAGTAAAGCGCTGAAAAGGTAGATTTGGAAAAACATACTAAATACTCCGGGTTCATAACTGAAGATTGGAAGATTCCTGATGTTTTCTATAGAATATTCTTTAACGAGAAGATGATGCATTCCGTTTGTAACAGCGATTACAACCTGGATTAACGGAATAACAAACAGATACCTGACATGTTTTTGTCTGAACCATCCGGGATACTGGGTCTGAAAAATGACGATATATAGAATTATAGAGGGAGTAAAAGCTGAAATAGCAAATATGATCTGGCTGACAGGCCTGACGAGGGATAATACCGGGTTGAAAATAATTATCAATTTCAGCATCGACCAGGCTGCAAATATTGCCATCAGTAGTCCGAATGCAAATGCGGATTTATTCTTTCTCAGTTGAAAGGAATAGGCAGAAAGAATAGCCGATAATACCAATGATAATACATTAAGCGAGATAACTATTATCCTGAAATTTTGAAATAAATCTTTCAACCTGTTATTTTAAATTCCCCGACGAAAATAAGTTTTTATTCATTTTAGCTACCAAAGATACTAAAGTTGTTTTGTTTGCTCAAACGGGACAAACTTAAAAGTATTATCCCGACTAATTTAACAATTTTTGCGTGCGTCAAATATTATCAGGGTTGTCACTGCCTTAATAATTGGGGATACGTAAAAACAAAACTTATTATGAATAGAAGAGACCTTATTTCAAAGTGGTTCGCCACGATGATCCTCATTGTTGTATTCAATACGAATGCTCATACCCAGGCACCGGGAAATGCAATTTCCCTTAATGGTTCCAGCCAGTACGTTTCGGTGCCTGATAATAATGCTTTGGACCTGACCAATAACTTTACCGTTGAGGCATGGATAAAACCAAATTCTTTCAATGCGCTGGGTGGCATCGTAACTAAATACAATTCCGCCAGTTCCAATGGCTTTACCTTTACCCTTGGCGGCACTGCCCCTTTTACAAGCATTGGCTTTTGCGGACAAGGGACTGCAACCGGCCTTTTAACTGCTGGCAAATGGTACCATGTGGCAGGAGTTGTCAGCGCAGGACAGGTCACGATTTACATTAACGGCATTTCAGTAAAGACCGGGACAGCAGGACCTTTGGCAGCCAATTCGGATGCCATGACAATAGGCAGGGATTATTCACCAACCCCTCGCTATCTTAACGGAAGTATTGATGAAGTACGTATCTGGAACGATGTTCGGACACAGGCGGAGATACAGGCCAGGATGTTCACCGAACTTACTCCTGCAAATGAAGCCAACCTTGTGGCGTATTACAATTGTAATGAAAGCTCCGGAACTACACTGACCGATAGCAAGAATAGTTACAATGGAACAGTGTCAGGGTCTCCCTCATGGCCCTATAGTTATGCCTGGATGGGCGGCGCCTACACTGTAAACCCCGCCGGCACGGGACATGATAATTTCACAACCTTTGCCAATTCGGTTACTGCCCTGAATGCTGCAAAGTTAAGCGGTTCGGTAACCTTAAACGTGAAAGATGATGCAACATTTACCGAGACAGCCACGCAGACCATCACTGCAACAGGAACAGCCGCACAGAGCATTACCTTCCAGCGGTCGAACGACGGAACAAACAAGCCAAAACTGCAGTTTACGGGGACCAACGGAACGACCGATGCCTGTATACAACTTAACAGTTCTGATTACATGACCTTTAACGGACTCGAGATCCAGCCGAACGGAACAGCCGGCAGCAATTTTGCGGAATACGGAATATTCCTTAATGCCACAGGCGCCACAGATGGCTGCCAATACAACACGATTAAAAATTGTGATATAATGTTCGGAGGCGGCGGAACTGCCAACACAGCTTCAACCACAGGCATATATCTTGATAACATCGCAACTTCAGCTGCAGGAGCAAACAGTTACAACCATTTTTACAGCAATAAAATCGACAAGGCAACCCATGGATATTTACTACTTGGAACCAGTGGCTATAACGATATCGATAATAGAATCAGCATCATAGATGGAGGAACGGCATCGCTAACCGATCTTGGATACGGTGGCAATGCCTCCGCAACTTATGGAATTGAATATCAATACCAAACAACAGTCTATATTTCATACCAGTTGATATCGTTCAGAAGTGCTTCCATTACCGCTGCCACCAGCTATATCGCTGGAATTCACAGTATGGGAGGAACTACGGTAAATACAGGCATGATCTACAACAACACAATTTCAGGCCTAACAGCCAACGATATTGTACCGGTTTCGGGGATCTGCCTGGAAGCGAACAGTGATTGTTCCATTTTCAACAATACGATCCAGGGAATCGTTAACCAGACCACAGGCAGCAACCTTGTTTGTGGTATCAGGGTAAATTATGGCAGCTGTAAGATCTACAACAACATGATTTCCCAACTATCGGCTCCGGCTATTCCCGCCCGGGCGGTTTCTGGTATCGAGCTTTCGTCGGGCACATCCAATCCTATGGTTTACTACAATACGGTTTACCTCGATTATACAAGTACCAATGCCTCGAATCAATCGGCAGCCCTCTATACTGCCCATACAGGGTCATTGGATCTTCGCAATAACATTTTTATCAATAAATCGGTGATGACCACGGGAACGCGTGCCGTTGCATTTTATGCAAGCGCCACAGGGCCTCCGGTTTTGACAACCACCTCCAACAATAACCTCTATTATGCCGGTACTCCAAGTGCAAAGAATTCAATATTCTACAATGGCTTCACCCTTCAGACGCTGGCAGATTACCAGGCTCTCTGGAGCTCCTCCCCTAAACGGGAGCAAACATCCGTTACTGAATCAAACACACCATTTACAAGTCTCACCGGGACCTACAACCTGCACATTCCCGATGGTTCTTCGACCCTGGCAGGTGCAGGTGGCGGCGTGATCACTGAATATGCCACTGATTTTGACGTTTCCGTGAGAAATGCGACCACTCCTGATATTGGTGCCGATGAGTTTTTAACTCCCCGGATCACGATTAGCCCCGCTTCACTGGCATTTGGAACGATGGATGCAGGAAATACCTCAGCTTCGCAACCCTATACCCTAAACGGACTCGATCTTTCCGCTTCCGCAACAATCACTGCCCCTGACCAATACCAGGTTTCGCTGGATAATTCTACATTTTCAACCTCGCTTACGGTGCCGGTTACCAATACCAATACAGGTTCGAAAGTTGTGTATGTGCGTTTTTCCCCGGTGGCCGCAGGCACCTTTAATTCGAACGTAACCAACGTCTCAGGTGCATTAACCGTTAATATTCCGGTAACAGGGGCTGCCAATGAACCCGGCTGCACACAAAGCTCGGCAGCTACCGGTCTGCTTTTTGGAAACATCACGAATAACAGTATCGGGATAAGTGGTTTTACCGCAGCAACAGGCGCCACAGGATATGTGATCTACGTTAACAATACAAACACTTTTACACCCCCTGCAAACGGTCAGAATCCGACTGTGAATACGATCTGGGCCAACGCCGGTCAACAGGCTATTTATAATGCGAACAGCATACCTTCCGGTTTTAACGTTACAGGACTTTTCCAGTTCACAACCTACTATTTCAAAGTTTATGCATATAAAATCTGCACTACCCTGAAGAATTTCGAGAGCACCGGTTTATCGGGCAGCGCTGCCACGATACAGGCGCCGGTTTTTGTCAAATACGACGCCACCGGAATGGCCAACGGGACCTCATGGGACGATGCCTATACTTCACTTCAATATGCGCTGGACGCAAATACGAACGGCGCCCAGATATGGGTGGCCAGAGGACATTACTATCCTTCAAAAACTTCCTGGGGGAGTACCACTCCCTACGACCCCAAACAAAAAACATTCTTTCTGAACAAGAACGTATCCATCTACGGAGGCTTTGCCGGCACGGAAACCTCACTTACCCAGCGCACCGATTACGGTAACGGGGGAGCCAACGAAACCATCCTCGATGGAAATATATCAGATCAGGCTCTTGCTACCGATAACATTTACCAGGTGATCACAATCCCTGTTTCTGCCTCTCCTAACCTTAACGGACTTTCTGTTAAGAATGGCTTTTCTCAATATTTCAATGGAGGTGGAATTACTTTCGAAGGTGTTAACTACAGCGGATCCAATAATTCGGTGATATCCAATTGCTATTTTTCAAACAATACGGCACAAAATGGCTCTGCCGTATATATGGGATGCTATAATGACAATGCAAAATGTTACGCGCAATTCAGTAATTGCCTTTTCGAATCAAACATAACTTATAATGGTGTAAGCGGAAATGGCTACGGGACCATCTATTTAAAAGCAGAAAAACAGACTAATGGCACTTCTGAGACAAGCCCGGTATTTACCAACTGCATTATCCGGGGCAATACCACAGCCAGGGGAGGCGGTTTGTTTTTAACTTCAAACGGGGGCACTTGTAACCCTATATTTTATGATTGCGCAATTACTGAAAACCTGTCAAAGGGTGGCGGGGGTGTGATTGTATGGAAAGTATCCGGAACTCTTACCCCAACATTCGTCAATTCAATAATAACATCCAATGCTGACAACAGTTTTACCGGAGGACTTTATTTTATCACGCCATGTGCTTTAGTTCTGAATAATTGTATAATATGGAATAATAAAACCGGCTCACAAACCGGAACAGCGGCCGCGAATATCTCCGGATCAGGTTATACGGCAAACAACTCATTACTGCAGGGATACAATATCGGTGGAACTAATTTAGACGGGATAACCAATAAGGCCAATTCAAACTATCCCGGCTTTAGTGCTCCGTTAAATATGTCCACTGCAACACTTCCTTCCACTTCTGGAGACTTTCACCTTACCGACTTTACACCAGTCATCAACGCAGGAAACCCGGATTACCTCAATTTACCACCCACCCAATTTGCCGATCTTGACGGGGAAGAGCGCCTTCAAGCCGGCGGTCTCGATTTAGGACCTTACGAAGGAGGGATGCCTTGTGTGACGCCTGTTATTGATGTTCAACCAGGTGCAGCAGCCAGGTTTGAAGGAGAAACAAATGTATTTACAATTGGAGCAACCGGAAGTAACCTGGTTTATCAATGGAGAAAGAATGGAACGAACCTTACCAACGGCTCCAGCATCACGGGAGCGACAACGGCCTCATTAACACTTACCGACCTTGTTTTATCTGATGCAGGAACCTATTCATGTTATGTTACGGGCTCCTGCGGTACGGCAACCAGTAATGGGGCAATGCTCACCGTGGATGCACTATGCGTGAATCCTGTCATCACTGCCCAGCCTTCAGGGGCTGCTTTAAAATTAAATGAAAGCATTACTTTCAGCGTCCTGGCAACAGGCACCAACCTTATGTATCAGTGGAAAAAAGGAGGAGTAAATATCAGCGGGGCGAACAACGCCAGCTATACCATCGGCAGCCTGGCATATTCCGATGCCTCCACCTATACCTGCTACATCTCGAATGCCTGTAACAATGTCACCAGCAGCGATGCAGTGCTCACAGTTTCCAAGGCCGACCAGACAATCACATTCAACGCCTTCGGCGCTGCAGCTTATGGAGATCCCGACATAACACCCGATGCCACTGCAAGTTCCAACCTCATCCTTTCTTTTGCCAGTTCAAACACAGCCGTCGCCACCATCATTAACAACCAGGTGCATATAGCTGGCGTGGGAACAAGCACCATCACCGCTTCACAGGCGGGCGATGGCAATTACAATCCAGTAGCAAACGCCACTCAGTTTTTGACAGTGGATAAAGGCACGGTTACCCTGACGCTCGACAATTTATTACAGGCCCACGACGGTTCAGCCAAATCGGTAACAGTAACCACCGACCCGCCCGATCTTACAACAGTAGTGGTGAACTATGAAGGTTCGTCCACAGAACCTTCTGCCATCGGAAGTTATGCCGTGGTGGCAACATTAAACAACAGCCTTTACCAGGGAACAGCCACCGGCACCATGGAGATCACCTGCAACCCGGTGATGGCGGAGCAGTTGCAAAGCAATTTCTATATCCCAGAGGGTCAATCCTTCTCCATTACCGCCAACGTTGTGGGATCTCCAGCCATTGGCTATCAATGGAAAAAAGATGGTGCAGACATCAGTCTGGCTACTTCGGCAACCTATACAATACCCTCGTTGAGTGCCACCGATAGAGGAATCTATACCTGCTATATTTCCAATGGCTGCGGTAATGTAACCACTAATGACGCCACACTGACCGTCAGTCTGGCCGCGCCCACGTCAGCCATTGCATCTCCCTCAACCATCAACAGCGGTGGAAGCAGTATTTTATCGGCCATCTCGGCGGGCAACCAGATACGCTGGTACAATGATCCGGAACAAGGCTATTCGCTGGGTACGGTAGAAAGTGGGGCTGGTTTTTCCGTTTCTCCCAAAAAAACTACTACTTATTATGCCATGGCGATACATAACGGCGTTGCCAACCTCTATCCATCGGAAACCCGCACTGCTGTTACAGTCACCGTCAGCAATTTTACCTATCCCTCTGCCCAGCCCACAAACCTCAACTTCTCGAACACAAAAACAGGATCCGATTACAATATCGTGGTTAACTACACAGCTTCGGCATCGGCCGATGGCTACGTTGTTGTGAGAAAAGCCGGTTCAGCCCCCACCTTTGTGCCGGCAAATGGCACCACCTACAGCGCCGGAACCCAGGGCAGCGACCAGATCGTCTATGCCGGGAGCGCTGTAACGTGCACCGATGCTGCCTTATCGATTGCAACCACTTATTACTACGCCATTTATGCCTTCAAAGGCAGCGGAAGTTCAATTGCTTACCTCACTGCCAATCCATTAAGTGGGAATAGCACCCTGTACACCACCGCTTCAGGCGCCATTGCAGGTTCGGGTTCAAACTCTGCCAGCGCGGGTTTCCCAAATGCAGGGGCGAACATTACTTTCCCCGGAGGGACCACAGGTACCACGCTGACGGTAACGAAAACTGCAGCGTCTCCTGTCTCTAACTTCTCGGTGCTTCCTGGCGTGAAGGGGGTGAAGAATATGTATTTCACAATAACATCCACCAATGCCACCCCCGGTACCTATACCCTGGTAATGGATTTCTCTGACTTAGGCTTAACACAGAGCCAGTGGACAAGCTTCAAGGTGTTAAAACGCACGGATGCAACCTCTGTATGGGTGGATGTAACAGCAACCGGAGGTACGATCGTGAGTCGCCAGACCGACGGAGTGTGGGGTAAGTTTACCATCTCCGGACTGAGCAGCTTCAGCGAATTCGCCCTGGGAGAACCCTTCGACGGGGTGATAGTGAGTAATCTGAATGAAAGCATCATTGCAGCTATTGAAGGGAATACTTCGAAGGTTAACGCACAGGCTTTTACCACTAATGCGACCAGGTATGACCTTACATGGGTAACACTTTCGATTTGGAACGCTGACGACCCCTCTAATGCAACATTAAAATTGTATGGTGCCTTACCAACCGGAGAGATTGATTTAGCAGGTGGCATACTGGTTACCTTTGGCCCTCCCACGCCTGGACCATTGGTAAGTGGTAATTACAATAGTATGTTCTTCCCTTCAAGCCCGGCAAGCTATACTTTGCAAGCCAACACCACCTACTGGTTGGTTTTCAGCTCTTCAAGCATAACTGATTTCAATACAACGCTGAGTTCAGGATACAGCGGAGCAGGAATACTGCCTGCCACTAACAACAACGCGCAGTCGGATGATGGCGGAATCACGTATACCTATTATAATGATCAACCCTTCGTTGTCGCTGTAAACGGCAATATCATCCCCACTCAATTCACCTGGGACGGCTCCGAAGGCACCGACTGGAATACAGCAGCCAACTGGAGCAATAATTCTGTTCCTGCAGCCGGCGACGATGTTATCATTGCCAATGTGGCGAATGACCCCCTGGTAACTATAACAAATGCAGCCTGCAATAATCTCACTCTCGAGTCTGGCGCAGTACTTACTATACAACCCGGAAAGGTTCTGACGGTAAACGGAACCGTCACCAATTCTGCAGGCGCCACGGGTCTTGTAATCAAAAGCGATGCCACCGGCGACGGTACCTACATCGGGCCTTCAACCCAGGCAACTGTTGAACGGTACATTCCAAAGAATGGATGGCACCTCGTTTCATCACCTGTGGCAGGCGCTACAAACGCACTCTTCACGGGAATGTATATGAAACAATATAACGAAACTGCCGATGCCTTCGGAAACCTCGTTACAGCAACCAACGTGGCTCTTACCCCGGGCACGGGGAGCAGCCTCTGGTCAACAACCGACAAGACTTTAACCTTTACTGGCACTATTAATGCCGGGCCTGTTGCACCATCTACGCCAAAAGCCGGAAACGGATTCACCCTCGCCGGCAACCCCTTCACCGCGCCAATCGACTGGAACGCAGCTTCGGGCTGGACAAAAACAAACATTGCCGCCAGCACCTGGATATGGAACGGAACCCAGTATGCCGTGTGGAACGGAGCAACGGGTACAAACAATGCCACCCAATATATTGCAATGGGTCAGGGATTTTTTGTTCAGGCAACACCAGGCGGGGCAGCCCTTTCAATTTCAGAGTCAGCAAGAAACGGCCAGCAGGTGTCGCCCCTCTTCAGGTCGGCAAAGGCTCAACCCGAACTTCTCAGGCTTACTGTTAATGGTAACGGCTTATCCGACGAGGCGGTTGTTATGATAGCCGCAGATGCCCTCGCGACAACCGACTACCGCTACGATGCGCTTAAGATGCCCGGCTCGGCCGATGCACCACAGATTGCAGCAATAAAGGATGGCAAATCGTTTACCATAGCCTCGCTCAGCTCTGTCGACAGCACAACTGTTATTCCTGTAACACTAAAAACGGGAGCCACGGGAACATACACGCTGAACCTTGCCAATACAATCAACACCGGAGGGCTCAATACCTTCCTTGTCGATAAGATTTCGGGAACAGCAACCCGTACCGATCTCCAGCCGGTTTACAGTTTCACATCTTCACCATCCGACATTGCCGGACGTTTCGAAATAGTATTCAGGTCACAGTCGGTGATTACGGCAGTTCAGAAGTCAGGTGAATTCCGCGGCGACATAAAGATCTGGAACTCGGGCAGGAAGCTGAACATTGATATCCCATCGAACGAGGAGCTTGTTAACGTTGAGATCTATAGCCTTAACGGAATTAAAGTAAAGTCCATCACAAGCGGCAGTCTCAGGGACATCGATCTGAATCTCAATACAGGTATGTATGTTGTCCGTGTAAAAACCACAAAACAGGTTAAAACAAACAAGATAGTTCTTTACTAAAAATGGTTACACAGAGGAAGGCAGGAGGAGCACAGAGAGCCACAGAGATATTTCTCCGTGTCACTCTGTGTCTCCTCTGTGTCCCTCAGTGTAAGTTCTTCCTATAAACGATAAACTTCCAACACAATGAAAAAACTACATAAGAGAATCCTCGCACATGTATTTCTTATCTCTCTGTCCCTTAGTCTCTCAGTCCCTCTTATTGCCGATCCCGGCGCTCCCGGCGCTAATCCCTCGCTTGGAGCCACTGGCAGTCAGAATGTTGGCGGCAGCAGCAGCGGTGTTCCTCTCGACGGCGGGGCGCTGGAGCTACTGCTGGCAGGAGCTGTTTACCTTGGATACAAAAAAGTCAGGGGATTAGTTGCTGCAAAAGGAAAATGATTACCGTAAGCAGTTTTTCCGTGTTCAAAATCCGTGTAATCCGTGGTAAATAAGAAAATATTATTTTTTAGATTTTTATAGCAATGGCTGATCATGAATCATTAAAGGCTGATAATTATTCGACAAGCGCGAAGGGAATTATCTCTGCAACAGGTAATTTATCAGTATCGGGCAGTCTGAAAATAAGCGGAAAATACACCGGCAGACTGAAGGTGGAAGGAAGGCTTGTCATTGGACCCCGGGCTCGGGTTATAGGTGAAATAACAGCAAATGACCTTGATTTGATGGGCCACCTGAAAGGAAATATCCTGGTAATTAACAAGGTTGTATTTTCATCCGGATCAAATTTTTCGGGTTATATTAAAGCCGCGGAGGTTGAGATTCACAATGGATGTAAAATCTCAGGAAACCATGATTTCGGGTCGTTCAATCTTACAGAGCCGGTTGAATCAAAAAGGAACCCGCACAGGGAAAAGACAAAAGCAACTATTCCTCTGATGATGGATCAGTCTTCCTTCTGGTTTTCAACTGAATAAGAAGGGCACGGGGCACGGGGCAAGGGGCACAGGTGGCGAGTCACAGGACTCAGGAGAAAAGCGCAGGACGTTGAGCGCAGAGAGCCCTGAGCCATCGTGTAAGTTCTTCCGAGTTGTGTAGCCGATTTTAATACAAAAACCCAAACATCCAGAGAGGAATAATATTGTCAGAGCCAATTTCAATATTATCTTTTACAACAAATGAATTTGCAATATTTTTTATTTGTTTACCGGGTTTGTTTTTTCCCCCGATTTCGAAAGTGTATTTATCCGATACCAAAAAGTCAGCATTTTCCGATGCATTTACTTTATGCTTCACTTTTAACTGATTAAAGAAAAACGTCTCCCTGATATTTCCAATATTTACATTTTCCTCTCCCAGATTATACATCAGATTCGAATTATTGAGGTAGATTTTTTCAGGCTTGTTAAGACTGTTTATTCCTTTGTCGGGCACATAAAGCATCTGCACCAGCTGAGCATCGCTGAGCAGACTAATATAAATTTTCAACGTGTTTAAGCTTATGCCAGTGCGTGAGCTAAGGCTGTTCATATTTGGCTTGAAAGGAACTGAACTGCTGATAATTCTTAATAGCTTTTTCAGATAAATGATATTTGCGGTTTGAATTGATGCAAATTGAGGAATGTCAACCTCCAGTACTGTCAGTACTATTTCGCTGAGTTTTTGGTAAAACGAGGACAGACTTTCCATGTAAAAAGGGTAGTATCCATATTTCAGATAGGCGTCAAAAAAAACGAGAGGCTTAAATTTTTGAATAAGCCCTACCGAAATTTGTATATGATTCTTCAGCATTTCTTCAAGGTATAATACCGGAAATTTCTGTTTGGTTTGAAAATAAAGAAACTCCCTGAACGACAGACCTGGCATTTCATAAACCACGGCTCTCCGGCTTAAATCAGCTTTGGTCTGTCGGATGTGCAATAAGGATGAGCCTGTGAAGATAATTTTCAAACCGGGTATATCATCGTAAATGTTCTTTATTTCGGATGCCCAATTTGGATACTTGTGCACCTCGTCGATGGCCAATAAAATGCCTCCTTTTTTGTGAAATACATCGGCCACATCATATAGTTTATTTTCAGAAAAGAATAAATTATCCAGACTTACATAAAGAACGCTGTTGTCCGGAGCAAAATTTTCCTTAATATATTGCAAAACCAAAGTTGTTTTTCCAACACCTCTGCTTCCTTTTATGCCAATAAGCCGGTCTGACCAATCAATTTCATCAGCAAAATCTCGTAAGGTCTCAGTTTGAACAGAGGCATATTTCTCATAAAATTTCTGAATAATTTTTTCCATTATCCCCGTTTTATGAATGTAAAGATAGAAATATTATTAATATATGTCAATGCGTTGATATATTATTAATATTTAATTATCATTGAATTGATGTATTTAGATTCAGATATGTAGAGCACAGTAAATCGCCCGGTCAGGCCATCTTCATTTTATTCTTCCTTGCTTCCTTTCTGGCTTCACTGGCATATTCCACAGGAGTAAGTCCCGTATAATGTTTGAAGATGCGGTAAAAGGATGGTGCAGAACTAAATCCGGAGGCCTGATAAACAGATGACATATCCGGCATGGCATCAATCCCGGGCTTAGGTTCCATGATACGCTTGGATTCATCAACACGGTAACGGTTTATCAGACTACGGAAATTTTCTTCTCCATATCCTGCTATGGCCTGGTAAAGGTACTTTTTGTTGGTGCCCAACAGCGAGATCAGTGTTTGCTGGTTCAGTTCAGGGTCGAGGTAGAGTTTACGGGTTTCAAGCAATTCTCTTAGTTGCAGGTATAAGGGATAACGAGAAGCAGGATTTTCGACATTTTCCCCTGCCAGCATTTTATCTTCTGCCTGGCCAGGGGATTGATCACCCGTAGCAGGTAATGTGAAGAGATGTTTGTACAGCGCTATCTCGGCAATCTGCTCATCGAGGAATTTTTCCTTTTGGTACAAGCTTTCCCTGTGCTTTCTGATCTTGCTAATATGTATGAACAACAGGATAATTGAAAAGAGAGTTATCAGCAGCAACAACGATAGTAACCGCAATTGAATTTTCTTATTCTGTATTTCCGCTTTCTGTTTGCTGATTGTCAGGTTCTTTTCTCTGGTTCCGTATTCGACCATTATCTTATTCAGAAGAGCTTCCTGTTTCTCGCCAATCACCTTTTCCTTGATTTTTATAAAATCCAGATACCAGGTGAGTGCCTCTGAGCTCCTCGACAGATTGCTGTAGGCTGCGAACATCATACTGTCGACATTTATTTGCAAGACCTGGTAAGGATTTTTTTTCAGCAGGGAATCGGCCTTTAATCCGTATTTTATTGTGCCTGTGAAATCCTTTTCCTGTAAAGCGCCATATGCGAGGGAGCTGTAAGCCATTGCCATAAACTGCAAATTGCCTAGCTTGAGGGCAACATCGTTCGCCTTCAGCAAATATTTCTTCCATGCCTCTTTTTGCCCCAATTTGAGATAGCATTCAGCCATGGATCCATAAATAAAAACAAGAAGGTCAGATTGATTTCTATTCTCAGCCATCAAAACGGCTTCTTGTAAATGATAGAAACAACTGTCGTATTGTTGCAGATTTTGAAAGGTCAGGCCCAGATTGTATTGACTCAATGCAAAGGAGGAGGTATCCCCCATTTTGTTGATTATTTGGTCTGCCTCGAGGTAGTATTTCAGGGCTTCCTCGAACCGTTTGTTTTGATTCAGAATGGTGCCCATGGAGGAGAGTGCGTTCCTGTATTGCCTGTCGTCCCCGGCTCTTTTGGAATAGTTTAGTAGTTTATTGGTAAAATATAAAGCGCTGTCGAGTTGCCCCCCCATGTTGTAAGCATACGACATCACTTTCCATGCTTCGCTGACAAGGGCCGAGTCCGTCGATTTGGAGGCAATTCTCATGGACCGGCAGGCACAATTTTTAGCCGAATCGAGGTGGTTAAGCCTCAACTGCGACATGCTCAGGGTATTGAAGTAATAAAGTTGCTGGTCGGAGCTGGTTTCGTTCCCTCCCTTTGCCAGTTTTTGTGCAATCAGGTCTGATGCGGCCTGATACTGATAAGTATTGTACAACCGGGCTACAGCAGTATCCTGCATTTGCCGGGATGAATTTGCCGGATAAGCAGTAGTGAAGACAGAGATGAGCAAAACAAAAATGAGGCCTGTTGCTGCAGTATCTTTTCTCATGTTAAGCGGAATAGTTAATGATAAAAATACAATAAGAGTTTCATCATTACTAAAAAAATGGCGCAAAGTTCTTTTTTAAGATAATAAGTTCTTTTTTGAGATAAGATGCCAGGGATTACCCACACAGAAAGTCGGTTTTTGAGATAACAAGGTCGGTTTTTGAGAGCGATATAAGTTCAATCCCGCGATACTTTCGCCAAGGGGAAATCCATAATATTTATAAGCTTAATACCATACAAGTGGCCAATACAACCAAATGTTTTCAGATTACCATTTCAGGAATACTACGCAATCACGGGCTGCGGTTCAGCGCAATGTATATGGCTTTTTCGCTAAATATCAGAGGATTTGTGAAATATACCCGCGCCGGTGGCATATTGATTGAAGCTGAAGGAGAAGAGAAGCAGCTTGGACAATTCATTGCCTGGTTACGCAATTTTGTCCAGTCATGGAAGATATCCGATTTCAGTATTGTTGAAACAACCCCCAAAGGGTATTCTTCCTTCGAAATACGAAACAGCCCCTGCGTGGACGATACTCCGGAGCACAAATCATTTTCAATCAAATACCTGGCCATATTTTGGATGAGGATACGGCGGTTGGTTGGTTTGGAGAAGTAAGCAGTATGAAATAAGATGAAATAAGATTAAATAATGACTTGTACTTATGAAAAAATTCTTATCTGTAACCATTTTAACCGCATGCTTAGCGCTGTTTTTCACAGTTAGCGGTATCGCCCAAAACTATGTCATCAACCCTGCCTCGGATGGTAGCTTTGAAGGGAGCCATGGCTGGACGTTTTTAAACAAATACACCGTCAACAAATGGATGACAGGGTCAGATCAGACCACGGCCGGCAGTTCAGGTGCAT
>CAIMVD010000131.1 GCA_903844815.1 uncultured Bacteroidota bacterium
CCTGAGCTTCACAAAGCTCGTTTCCGAACAGTGTGTCAGGCGTTCTTCAACCAGAACTGCAAATTGTGTTGCAAGGCTCTTTCATCCTTGTAGGTATTTATTTATATTTACGCACGCCTCGTGGCGCACCAAAGTACACGAAGGCTTACCTGATTCTTTTTGCTTTAGGATCCCTGATGCATGAAAATTAATCTTCTTCATGCATTTTTTATTTCATGTGATGTTATTTTAAATTTATTGGAATAAATTTACTTGTCACCAATTTTAGAAGAGATGAAACGTCAGTTTGTTATTTCCTTTTTGCTTTCCGGATTACTTTTATCAGCAGGAACCACTGTATCATTCTGCCAGGAAAAACCATCCATCTACAAAATCTGGTTTAACCACCCTGCATCCGACTGGAATGAAGCACTTCCTGTCGGGAATGGCAGACTCGGAGCCATGGTTTTCGGAAATATTGAAAAAGAACGTCTTGAACTGAATGAAGGATCAGTATGGACTGGCAGTGAAAGATGGGATGCAAACCCGGAAGCCCTTAAATCCCTTCCTCTTGTCAGAAAACTGCTGTTTGAAGGAAAATACATGGAAGCCGAGGAACTGGCCCAGAAAGGAATTCTTGGACAGAAACCTGGTAATCCGCCGGCCTCTTACCAGGCCCTGGGGGATATTACACTTGAATTTGGACCTCAGAACGGCGTTACTGATTACCGACGTGAACTTGATATTGAAAATGCTGTTGCACGAGTTTCTTATAAAGCAGGCCAGGTAAATTTCCTGAGAGAAATCTTTTCGAGCGCTCCCAACCAGACAATTGTAGTGCATCTGACAGCCGATAAACCGGGTGCGCTTTCCTTTACCGCCAGACTATCGCGTAAAGGAGGTAACCCTGTCATCTCAACTTCCGGAAACGATATTGTAATGAACGAGCACACCGGTAACGGAAACGGAGTAAAAATGGCAGCCCGTCTCAGGCTGGTCGCCGATGGAGGAACAACTTTCTCAGGAGGCGATAGTATCAGAGTTGATAAAGCAAACAGCGTAATAATTTTTCTTACAGCAGCTACTGATTATTTCGGTAATAATCCGGCAGTGACCTCCGCAAACCAGATGTCTGCTGCCTCAGCCCTTACCTTTGATGAATTAAGGAAATCACATATCGCCGATTACCAGTCGTTGTTCAAACGGGTCGATCTTGATCTTGGATCAGGTGACGGGAAATATTTCACTACAGATGCCCGTATTTCTGCAATACAGAACGGCTATAACGATCCCGACCTGATTGAATTGTACTACCAGTTCGGACGCTATCTGCTTATAAGCAGTTCACGGCCCGGCGGCCTTCCTGCCAACCTTCAGGGGATCTGGGCCGATGGGATGAATCCGCCCTGGAGCGCAGATTATCATATCAACATAAATATCCAGATGAACTACTGGCCATCGGAAATAACAAATCTTAGCGAACTTCAGCTGCCATTCATCGATTTTATTGACGCCTTACGTCCTAATGCCCGCCGTACTGCAAAAGAGGTCTATGGGATGAATGGGATTGTTGCACATTACACAACCGATCCATGGCATTTTACTGAGCCTACCGGAGCAACAGGTTACGGAATGTGGCCGATGGGAATTGCCTGGAGCTGTCAGAATATCTGGGATCATTACCTGTTTGGCGGCGATATTGAATACCTCAGGGCGAAATCTTATCCGATAATGAAAGAGGCTGCCGGGTTTTGTCTTGACTGGCTTGTGAAAGATCCTAAAACAGGATTGCTGGTCTCGGGGCCTTCCATCTCCCCCGAAAACCGGTTCAGGATTCCCGGTGAAAAGGGTACTGCAACAGTTGTAATGGGACCGACAATGGACCAGATGATAATCCGCGACTTATTGCAGAATACAATAGCAGCATCTGAAGTCCTTGATGTTGATAAGCCTTTCAGGGAAAAGATGCAAAAGACCCTTGAGAAGCTTGCTCCAACACGAATCGGATCCGACGGAAGAATACTTGAATGGACCGGCGAATTTGAAGAGCCGGAACCGGGCCACCGCCATATTTCACATCTCTACGGACTCCATCCCGGAAACCAGATTACAAGCCAGAAAAATCCCGAATTGCTTGCTGCCGCCCGTAAGACAATCGACTACCGTCTGGCAAACGGAGGAGGGCATACCGGATGGAGCAGGGCATGGATAATAAACTTCTTTGCCCGGCTGAAAGACGGCGATAAAGCCTATGAGAATGTTGTGGCTTTGCTTCGGAAGTCTACTCTAAATAACCTTTTCGACAACCATCCTCCCTTCCAGATCGACGGTAATTTCGGAGGCACAGCAGGAATCACTGAAATGCTCCTCCAGAGCCATTCCGGTGAGGTGG
The DNA here is from genome assembly GCA_903844815.1 of uncultured Bacteroidota bacterium. Classification (GTDB taxonomy): domain Bacteria; phylum Bacteroidota; class Bacteroidia; order Bacteroidales; family VadinHA17; genus LD21. Next base: position 2,372 of record CAIMVD010000131.1, read on the forward strand.
AGCTTCTTCCCGCCCTTCCTTCGGCTTGGAAAACAGGTTATATTCACGGTATTATGGCCAGAGGTGGTTTTGAAGTAAATATTGAATGGGAAAACGGAAAGCTTAAACAGGCGGAAATAACTTCTAAACTTGGAAACCCGTTAAAGCTGAGCTGCGCAGGAACTGTAATCAACTTAGCATCAACTGAAAAAGGAAAGACATATATTTTCGGAGAAAACCTGAAGGCAGAGTAATAACCAGCTGAAACCCGAATTTCTCTTAAATCATGTTGATGATGCAGTTTTATATCATAATTACCGGTAGAAAAATAAATAAACACTACTTCTAAAAATGAAAAGAAACCTCTTTGTTTTTATTTTATTCCAAATGTTCTGTTTAAACGGTTTTTCGCAAATCAATCTCACAATCGAAATTACCGCGATAAGAAATGATAATGGAAAGATAATGCTGCAGCTTTATGATGAAAACCAAAAAGTACTAACCCAAGAAACAGGCATAATAAAAGATAGTACTTCTGTTTTTTCGGTTCGTGACCTTAATCCCGGTAAATATGCCGTACGATATTATCATGATGAGAATCAAAATGAAAAGATGGATACCAATGCCTTTGGAAAACCAACAGAAGGTTATGGATTTTCAAACAGCGTCACTGGAAAAACTGCCCCTCCTCCTTTTGAAAGGTGGCTATTCGAAATTCGCTCCGACACAATGATTATTTTGAAACCTGTATATTGATATTGGAAATCATCTGTGAACTAAATAATTTAGGCTTTCTTTTTTTCTGAAAACCGGAAACGGGACAAAATGGAATTACCAGCGTCTTTACTTAGTATTTCATAATTTCAAAACCAGATTAAACTGAACATGAACAAGACGGCTGTTGTTATTGGTGCAGGGGTTGGGGGAATTGCTACTGCAATTTTTCTTGCAAAAAACGGATATAATGTATCAGTATATGAGAAAAATTCGTCACCTGGTGGACGATGCGGACAAATAGTCCGTGATGGACACAGGTTTGATCTGGGAGCAACAATGCTTATTATGCCCGTCATTTACCGTGAAGTATTTGAAGCTCTCGGGATTCCACTTTTTGAAGACGACCAGATAATACCGCTCGAAGATCTCTACAAAATCTATTTCGACAATAATGAGATCTTAACCTTTTCGTCTGACAAGGAAAAAATGAAGACTCAGCATGAAAAAATTGAGTCGGGCAGTTACATTAAGTCACAAAAATATGTTCACGATGGTTATGAGATATTTCAAACCGGAATGAATGAGCTCATTGCCCGAAACTTCGAACATCTTTTTCAGTTTGCCAATTTTAAAAACATTGGCATGCTAATTAAACTTAAGACATATATTTCAAACTACAGGTACGCCAAAAAATTCTTTCGTGATCCTCATTTAAGGATGGCATATACATTTCAGAATATCTACGTCGGTCAGAGTCCTTTCGATTCACCGGCTCTGTTCTCAATGGTACCCGCGGCTGAACTTACAGAAGGTTCGTTCTTTCCAAGAGGAGGCATGTACTCAATCGTTGAAAAATTAATGGATGCTGCCAGCACTTTGGGAGTAAGGTTCTATTTTAACAAACCGGTCAATAAGATTCAGACAAACGGAAACAATGCTGAAAGTATTATTCTCGAAGATATGTCGGAAATAAAAGCCGGTATCATAGTCGCAAATGCCGATCTTCCTTATGTTTACCGGAACCTTTTACCCGATAAAAGAAAATCGGCACGGCTCGACAGGATGAAATACTCATGCTCCGCAATTTGCTACCACTGGGGGCTTGATAAAGTCTATCCCCAGCTTGGACAACATAATGTTTTCCTGTCCGATGATTTCCGCAAAGGCCTTGACACTATTTTTAAAGATAAATCCGTCAACGACCAGCCAAGCTTTTATGTGCATGCCCCTGCCAGGACGGACCCTTCTGCAGCTCCTAAGGATCATGATACTCTTTCTTTTGTCGTTGGTGCCGGTCATGTCGACAAGAATAAGAAACAAGACTGGGATGATCTAAAAAGGAAAACAAGGATTGCACTTATAGAGAGGTTGAAAAAACTTGGTATGGAAGATGTAGAGGCTCATATCAAGTTCGAAATATGTCATACACCGGAAGACTGGGAAAATGAATTAAATATTTCAAGAGGGTCCGTATTCGGAAGTCTGGCCCATAATTTAATGCAGATGGGCTATTTTCGTCCCCACAACCAGCATGGCAAGTATAAAAACCTCTATTTCGTAGGAGGAAGTACTCATCCCGGAAACGGAATCCCGAATATCCTGATATCAGCCAAACTTACATCTGAACGGATACTGAACAAATCACTAAGCAAAAAATAAAAATAGATGAATTCACAGAGGGATAAATTTTTAGAGATATTCAGTTCGATTGATTTTGAGAGAATCAAAGATCATCCGAATATTCTTATAGCAGCAAATTTCTGGGAACAGGACAGATTTTGTGCAGCAAAAACATGTTATAAACTAATGAGGACAATCGATGATCTGATTGATGATCACAAGGCAATTAACAAAATGATTTCCCCGGATGAAAGGGAAGAATTTGCAGCAAGTGTTGATGACTGGCTTAAAATGATAGTTATTTCAAATGAATGCAATCCTCATCAGGAAGAATTGCGTCAGGTCGTTGAAAAATTCAGGATTCCTCTATGGCCCCTTGAGGCCTTTGCCAAATCAATGCTTTTTGATATCAACAATGACGGATTTCCAACCCTTGAATCATTCCTTGAATATTCAAACGGGGCATCTCTTGCTCCCGCTTCAATTTTCGTCCATCTAAACGGACTTGTAAAAAAAGATGATCATTTTGAGGACCCGCAGTTCGATGTAAAACGGGCTGCTACACCATGCGCATTTTTCAGTTATATTGTTCACATTATCCGTGATTTTCAGAAAGACCAGCTCAATAATCTCACCTATTTTGCCGATGATCTTATCGCAAAAAACGGTCTTACACGAAACCACCTGCGTGAATTTGCCGAAGGAAAACCTGTTAATGATAACTTCCGTGACCTGGTTAAACAATACTATCTTCTGGCTGATGAATACAGAATTAAGACGTATGACGTTATCAGGGAGATAAGACCAAAACTGGAACCGAGGTACCAGTTGAGTCTCGAAATTATATTCAACCTTTACCTGATGGTGTTTGAAAGAATTGATCATAAAAATGGCACATTCACAACCGAAGAACTTAATCCTACACCATCCGAGACCAGGGAGAGAGTTTATGAAACTATCATGAAATTCAAATTTGACGAAAGATAGTCGCGGATTAAATTATCCTTTGTGTAACTTTGATCTATCCTTCGTGACCTCCTATATAACTCTTTTCAACATCTTGATTATCAACTGGACTTTTCACCAGCCTCATGCAGCTTGCTTTAAACGGGCTAATTGTTTTTCAAGGTTTTTAATTTTTTCTTCCTTGAGTTTCTCCTGATTTTCAATTAGCA
>CAIMVD010000132.1 GCA_903844815.1 uncultured Bacteroidota bacterium
ACTGTAGTTTTCGTTGCAAGCCTTCCCTGTGCGTCGTAGGTGAATTGAACATTCAAACCCAAACCCGGATCTCCCAGATTGTAATTAGCCGGCCGGCCGCGACTGTCCGAACTGTTCATCTTCCAGAGTATTGAACTTCCATTATTAATCTGACTTACATAGCCCTTTGAATCATAAACATTTGTAACAATCTGGTTTCTCTTCACGGCTCCCCGGCTGTCTGTCTCTTTTACAAAAGGACCAAGATAGTCATATTTTACTGTTGTTGTTCCGGATTTAGCATTTGTAGTTGTTGTTCAAGGTTAGAACGAATAGTATTAATTTTTAACTTATTTTACTGAAACATATAACCAAATCATAAATTAGGCCGGACCTCTTGTACTATTTTTTCAATTTACCATGGATCAATAGGAAACATGGAAGGCGAAGTGCCAAAAGCTATTGTTATCGAGGACCAGACAACCAGCGAGCAAGTGAGGCTCATTCAGGAACTTGACGAAAAGGATAAAAGCATTGTATTTTCTATGATTGATATAATGCTCACTAAAAAGAAGTTTAAAGACTTCTTTCAGAAAAACGTAGCTGCATTATAATTAAAAAGCCCGGATTTGCCGGGCTTTTCTGCTTATTCGAATGGGAAAATCTTATTTACTTTTTCTACACTATCAAATTGAATATAAATTCCTTCTGAAGCTGCAAAAGGTGGTTCATAATAATACATTGAATCAATTGAGTTTTCAAATGATAGTCGTTTAGCATCAGGCACACCCATTATTTTTAAAACTTCCGCTTTTTTCATCCCGACAATTATTTTCTTTGAATTTTCTACATTGTTGCGTGCTTTAAAAGCCTTAGGGTGTAGGAATATAATGCCAAAGAAAAATGCAAGTATTGCTAACAATATAATTAAAACAATAATCCTGTTACGCTTATAATTCATAGTTACCAGTTATAAATTACTCTTGGGTTATAAAAAAAGTTTCTCATTTGGTCTGTAAATGTATTTGGGTAAAACAAGTTCTGAAGACCACTATATTGCATATAAAATTGATAACCTACTCCATTAGAATAAAAATCTTGACGATCCATGCCACTTGCTTGACCTGTTCCCCATTGAAACACTTCTAATAAATTACCAACTGCTACAGGCTGCTTTCCTACCACCAGCATATGTCGCATATCAAGAACTCTGCCATCGTGAGGGTTTACAACATACCTCATATTTGGTCCACCTGGTTGAGAACCCAAAAATGTCTTACTTCTATCTTGTCGTTGGTTTATAATCTCACTACGTGTAAGACTTTTATTTGCATTAATAAACTGATCCATAGTATAGATAGTCTCACCATGTCCATTTTGATAAGGGTCACCCCCTTGTCCTGCGGGTCCATACTGTAACTGCAACAACCTTTGAAGTAATATATCTTCCGAATCCAAATATCCTGATGCGATACCCACACAATCAAGATATGGTAACTCTTTATTCGCCTTTGCCAGCCTCTTCATTTCACGCCATGTTTCAAGTGACCATGTAGATATACTTGCTGAAGGAAGACCTCCATAATAAGGTTCTTCATACTGAAACCCATCCCTGTCTATCAACCTGAGAGGATTATTTAGGGCATAGGTGTAACTGTTAAAGCTCTGGGAGTTATTACCGTCGGCAATTATCGGGTCAACCCCGAGGAATCTCCCAATTACCGGATCATACATCCTACCATTCATATTAATTAACCCTACGCAATCTATATGCTCATGTCCTGTAAAACCGCGATCGGTGTTTGTTGGAGGGATTATATTCAGATATGTCCAGTCTGTGCCATTTCTTCTTTTTCCCCAGGCATCATACGAAAGTCTTTCTGCGTAGGTCTGATTCGAATTGAGCAGTCC
>CAIMVD010000133.1 GCA_903844815.1 uncultured Bacteroidota bacterium
AAAATAAGATTTCATTACAGGAAATGAAATGTGATATAACATCTGCATCAAGCAATATTATTTTAGCAGACTTACTCATTATTATTTAGGTGATCAAGTTGGGATAAGTCAATGCCAAGGTCTTCAAGAAGTGTAAAATATGAACTCTCGGATACAATCCCTTTATCAAATAATTCTCGTGCAAGACTTCCATAATCACCTATAACCATACCCTTATTCCCTGGTTGATACAAATTAGTATTATAACCATAAAGGGTGGCATACTTAATGATATCCTTTTTATGTTCTAAGATTGCATCCCTATCAATTAACTTCATGTTAAAAAGTCTGTTAAGCAGGGCATTCCTTGAACATGAATAGTAATGTTCAAGTGACAAAATAGTTTTTAGAGTAATTTTATTTTTTGATCTCTCGTATTCAGGAATTAGTCGGAGAACGCCATTGGTAGGTAACAGTAAAAAAGAAGCGAATATGTCAGCTCTATATTCCTCTGGATCCCCGGATTTATTAAAAGTCCCGGCATTGCTTTTTTCCGATTTGAAGTCACCATGATAATAAAGGTGATATAATTCATGACATATTGTAAAATGTTGCCTGCCTATCGTATGGTTACAATTTATCAAAAGAAAACGTTTCGGGTTTTCAGCAGATACAAATTTTACAGCCATCCCTGAAAAATCATTTCCCAGGGGAAGACATATTGTTAGAATATTTAATTTTTGTAATAAACTCTTAATCCTTATAGCCTCAGTCAGATTTAAACCGTTCTGCTGTCTAAAATCATTTGCATGTAACTCCAGATTTACAAACTGATTATCCATTTGCCTGAGCGGATGACATGTTCAGATAATTTAGAATTACTTTTTTAAACTTACTCACACTCTGCATATCCTGAGCAGATAGTTCCCCGGCACGAAAGGCAAAGGATGATATAAGTTGACGTTTTTCAGGATTTTCTTCGTATAAATCGTATTCTTCAACATCAAAGAGTATCGCAAGTTTTCCTATTACTGAAGTAGGAATAGTTCGTGCATCGTTTTCGTATTGGTTAACGGCAGCAGCAGTTAAGTTAAGGTATTCAGCTATAAAAGCTTGTGTATAACCATAATTAACACGCAAATCCTTGATGTTTTTGCTGATTATACTATTGTTGTCCATTACCTTGCGGGTTTAATTAGAGTTTAATAATTGTGTTACAAATGTATTCTTTTCTCAAAGATAAACAGTTTTATTAACAAGTTGTTAAATTTAGTTGTTAATATTTCTGGCTGTCTTGCCAGATTTTTGGGCTATTTTATGATAATTGGAGTAGAATTGAACAGGAAACCTGTCGGAGGGGACATTAAAATCCACGGGTATAGAAACGGGCTGGGGTTTATTGGTAAATTCATAAAACGGTCTGACTGGACGCCTGGCAGTATTGCCTTGACGAATAAAAATGTTGACGAATTATATAAATCCATGAGAATCGAAACATTGATTGAAAATAACCCGATAGAACAAAAAACCTAAAACATACGATTTAAAATCCCAGCCATCTACGCTGCCTCGTAAATCGTTAGCTATTTGCCATATTGTTCGGTGCAGTTCTTCTCTTTCATGTTCTTTTGTCACTATGTATTGAATATTAGATTTTTATTATAGTATTAAAGTTTTTCCCTTGTTTAATATGTATTGGTGTGGCTATTCATCCACTACGATTCTTTTTTTAATTCATATACTTTATACCAGTAAAAAAATGCTTCCGGATTTGATTTCTTAAGCTTATTCAACCGGGTGTAAAATGGTTGTTCGATAATCCAATCTTTAACCTGCAATGGTTCCCTGTACTTCTCTAAAACCGTTATCTTCTTCTCGATAGCAGTAGCCAAATATGCAGCCTTAGCTGAATTAATGATTGCTTTTTCAATATGATAAGATTCGGAGAAAATAAACTGTTTAATTTGAGTAATACCGGCAATTAGGGCATTAAAATCTCCCTTCCCATCCTTCCCTCGTGTACCAAGAAGCAACGAGGTTTGAAAAATATCATCAAAAGATGGAACAGACACAACAGCCGCTGATCCTTCCTGCTCAACAAAGGATGAATCCACACTAATATTTACAAGATTTTCGTAATGTGTCTTTTCATATAAGATATCCAGAAGAATATACTGTTCAGTATCTGAAGCACTACTTACCGGCGTATAAAAAAATTTATAATGGGCTTTTGGTATTTCAGATTTCGTAACCCTTTCCTGTTCTGAATAACGGGTAAACCTTTTGGTTTTAACAATACTCTCAAAAATGCTCTTAAGATCCTTTTTTTCAGGAACAATTATATCTATGTCTATTGACAATCTCCTCGTACTACCAAACATCAGCATAAGTGCAGTACCTCCCTTAAAGACAAATGGCAATTTAGATTCTGTGAGGCCTTCCAATAACAACAATGCCCTGATTACTTTCTCTATCAGTATTTTATCCGCTTTATTGTTTCTGTATGAAACTGTTTCGAGCCATTCTTTGGTTAAGCTTTTCTTTGATATTATACTTCAAATTTACGGCAGCAAATCATTATCTGCTGCCAAATTATTTGTCCTTAAAATCTGAAGAATCTCCGGTTTCTTCCTTTTCCTGTCAGCATATCTGATCAGCTTGCTGATGTTAATAGAATACCGGTCAAAAGCATTTATATAGACATGATTGATTTCATTTCCCTTCAGAAACCCAAATTCCTCATCAACCAGCGCATCAACAAGGATCTTCTCAATAGTTGCCGTAGGAACATTCTTTATTAACTGTAGCGGGGCTTCAGACACTAATGCGCGTACAATTACTACTCCCTGAAGTTCATTAATATAGTTGTTAAAAAGATCCTTACTGGGTCTGTAAAACACTGACTTATATTCCTCTTTTAAAGCGTGAAAAACCGATTCGGCCGAGACTCTTTCAGCATCAACAAGAACAATATTAGTTCTTGGGATGTGGTGGCCAAATTCAATTATAGATGAAGATCCCCAGATACAATATTGAATAAATGGAAATTTCTCCTTTACAATTTTGCTGATCTTTGTAATTCTACTATCTAATTCCGGAATATAACGTGAACCCTTACCGAGTTTGAATTTTCCCTTACCGATACGAAGTAAAACACCCAGGTTTACTAAACTGTAAACCCTCCAGTTAACTGTCGATGACGGAATAGATGGTTCCAATTCCCTGTAGAATAAAAGGATCTCATTAGTGGTGAAAACCGTTCTGTTTTCAAACCTCTTTTTCAGTTGTGGTATGTACAATTTCTTTTCGAAGATGATATATTTTTGTTAAAGTTAAGCAAATTATTGGCAGCAAAACAAGAATTGCTGCCGAAAATTTGAAATTAATAGACTTCTACCTCATTCCTTATTTAGAGAAAAAAAACTATTATGGCGATTGCCGGGACAGGTAGAAAAAAAGGAAGCACAAAACTTCCTTTTTTTTGTTACTAACGAAGAGCAACCTCAGTACTTGTAAACGGTAAATAACAATGCAAAATTTCGGTAATTAAGGATGCGAGTATTCGGTAAATAAGAATGCAAGTCACAACTCTTGGACTTATTGACTTACTGCCTCTTTGACCTGCCATTTTTATAAGACTTTATATAGTAATTGAATCTTGATTAAGAGACCTAAAAAAAATCTTGTATCCTTATTAATTATCACATAATCCGGATCATAAAACAGCCATAAACCTAAATTGCTTTTTTTGAATCCTATTATTCCTCCAATGGTTGGACTTTGAAAATTAAGACTTCCGTTTGGGGGATCAGATAATAGAATAGGGCCCGCAGAAAACATCAGATCATTTTTTGTAAAATAATTTATTATAATGGGAATGTCATAAAAACTGGAACCATTATTAATTTTATTGTAAGTTAAACCTGTAGTAAGTCCAACTGCTTTAAATGGCCTCACATTAAGCTGTCCTCCAAAAGAATAGCCAAAATTAGACGACCATCCTTTAGAGACTGACTTATTAATAAAAGCTATCCCGCTAATTTCCGGACCGATTGATAATTTAGCATAATCTTTCTTGTGATTATTTCGATGAGCCATTTGCGCAAAGAGAATATTTGAAATAAGTAACAAGGAAAAAAAGAGAATGCATTTTTTCATATCTGATTAAATTAGGCCAGGTCTTAAACAAAGTTACATATTTAAACCATTGAAAAAATCCCGGAAAAAGGCAAATTGTATATCTTACAACATAGAATAGAATACATTCCAGTAGGGACATGTAACAAACATTTAGAACAGAGTTCAATAATCTATCATAACACTGTTTCAGGTTAAAGACTTTCCATGACAGCTACGGTACAAATCTCAAACGATCCGGGACATCGGCGGACCAGATCGGAGAAATGATGGGACATTCTACCGCACAGGTTACTGACCACTATCTGGCGAGTCTGGATATGGATAAGACATGGGGGATAAATTCAGGTCTTTTATAAAATGATTACTGGATTATTGATCCTGACGATTTCTTCGGGAACTTATCTTTTAGTGATAACCAAACCATAATGGTATGGTTCAATAACAACTGGCTCTTTGTAAATACTAAATTTCGATTTATCAATCCATTGTAAAATCTGACTAGGTTTTGGTCTGATACTCAGATCTGGTCCTCGTGGAGTATCGACATCACTTCGCCAGTGAATTATTCCAACCTTTCCATTCTGCTTTAAAATTCGATAAGCTTCATTTATAAAGTCAAGTGGTGATTCATGATGAAGGATATTGAACAACATTACATAATCAATGGAATTGTCTGCCAAACCTGTTTTTTGAGCCTGGACATCTCTTTCTTCGAGATTGACATTATGTATATTTTCTGTTATTAGTTTTTGTTTTACAATATCAAGCATCTCGCTTTCAATATCAAAGGTAAATAATATGCCTTTAATTATTTTTGATGTTGGGATAGTAAATGTCCCGTATCCGCAACCAATCTCAACAATGTTACTTATCCCTGAGTTGATATGCAATTCAGATAATATCAGGTCAATATTAAAAAAAGATGCCCACAAATCTTCTGCAGGCATTCCACTATCTCTTACTTTCAACTTTTCTTAATTTAACGATTTCTTTGTGTCAGTATGATATCCATATAAGGACGCATTTGTAATAACAACATGCAGGATAAAGTGTTTAGAATGTAATCATCTTATCACATTCCATAGTCAGCTGTGTCAGTTCTTTCATCGTGCTTAACTCTGCACCTTCAGCAAGTTTCACTTCTTTAAGTCCACGGGCCTCTGCACATGACCCGCAAAGTTTAACTTTACCACCCTTCATTAATACTGCTTTCAACATTCTTTCAATATTATAATACCCATTGGGAGTATTCTGATTTGGTAATGCGCACGTCACTGCATCAGCCATAAGAAACACACACAGGTCTGTACCTTCATAGTCTTTCTGAATCTGCATTGCCAAACGTAAAGCGTTGTATGCCTTCTCTGTCCCGTAGGGAGCATCATTAATAAGGATTAAAACTTTTTTCATAGTTATAATTATTTACTGGTTAGTCTTTGGTTTTTTGATTTAAAGCACAAAGAATTCACATTTAAAATGTCATAACGATTTTGTTTCGGTGAGCAAGTTCATACAGGTCTTTCATTGAAGAAAACTTGCATACCTGAGGTTCTTTGTTATTTCTGCTTGCCAGACAAGTACCGCAACCCAGTATTGTTCCGCCACTGTCTAAAAATTTATCAGATTGTTCTTTTATTGTACTGTCAGACTTAACCAGATTTTCTAACTCCACCCCTTTGCCTAGTAAAAAGATGCTCACAGAGTCACCTTGATTTTTGGAATAATTTGCGAACCGGAGAGCGTTCCAAACAGTCTCTACGTCATTTGAATAAATAACGATACCCATAGTATTTGACTTTGAAACAGCAGGTGTCGGTTTCCCACACTGGGTAAGAATGATAATAGCGAACAGACTTATTAAAATCGGCAGGATTAAATTTGTTTTTTTCATTGTATTACAGATAATGAGTTCATTAAAAACTTCTATGCATTAAAAAGTGTTAAATCTTCGGAAATAACCGAATACTTTTTGAATAATCCTATATTATTTGAATCTCACAATTATTTAAATGATTACTTTCTTGACAATCAGCACAATAATGGTTTCGACTTTTTTTGTCAGGATTAATAACACCCTGTAAATGTTAGCTTGCAGGATTACTTATTTTTGCTTAATATTTCTGTTGATTTTTAAATTACTTTATAACTAAATTTAATTTTATATCCATGAAAATTAAACTATTCCTACTCGTACTTGCTTTTTCCATATGTTCTACAAAACTTCTGATAGCCCAGGATGGAAAAATCGCAGCACCTTCTGATACTCTTGTAGTACTATGGTCAAGCGGAGATCCTGACGTCGCTGAGAAAGCCTGCCTGATGTATGCTCATGCGGCTAAAAAATACAATTGGTTCAGAGAGGTCATATTAATAGTATGGGGGCCATCAGAAAAACTTCTGGCTGAGAATTCAAAATTGAAAGATAAAATTGCCGTTATGAAGAAAGATGGAGTAATAGTCGAGGCATGTCTTGCCTGTTCAAATATGTATGGTGTCACAAATGATCTCAAAGTATGCGAGGTTGATGTAAAAGGAATGGGAGTTCCTCTCACACGGTATTTGAAGAGAGGTTACAAGATTGTCTCTTATTGATTAATTTTCAATTATTCTTAGCCTTTGTAACATGTAGAACGGTTTGAGGTAAACAGTCAATGATCTCGTAAAAAAATCTTGCCAGGTTTCCAGCCAGGTTTTGGTGATAACAGCTATTAAATAATGAAATGTAATGATTCTGTCTTGTGGTCTGTAGTCTGAGTGTTATGTGGTCCAATCATTGAAATGGCTTTTCGACTGCAAGACCGCAAGACTGCACGACATTTTTTGTTGCCAGGGTCTTCCCGGTTTTGATGGGGTTTTAAGGCAATTGGTTCGGAATGAACGATGTGTGGTGGAAATTGACACCATTCTTTTGCTTGACCATATCCAGGATTTTGTAAGGTTTTTAGATTGTTCCTGGGGAAACATTATACTTTCCCGTGGTACAGGTCATCGATTGGAAAAATCATATCATAATCATTCCAATTAAGGTTTCCATCAATAATTTGATACTCTTTAAACTTAGGTTCATCTAAATACTTGCGAATTGATGGATGTAATGATGATTCTAAAAATGGCTTAAAGTCAACAAGCCTATTAATTCCATCACTAAAGTATATTCTTATTGCAAAATCCCCAATGTATTGTGCGGACTTAACTTCAATAAATTCAACGCTATAGCTTGTATACTCTTCCGTTATTTTCACCTGATCCGAGTATTAATTTTTTCAAATTCAATATCCTTATGGTAAACAAAATAGTCAATCCACTTTTGAACTATTTTATCAGCATACTTTTCCAGGAACACTTTAAAATCTTTGAGTTTATTTCCACTCAAGGGTTGCCTGTCTTTTATTGACTTAATTTTAATCTCAATAATCTCGCCATCGACTATATAAAACTCAGCCTTACTCTCAAACCCATCATACTTCCCATGAACATGAATTGGCTCATGCTCATTTGAATAAAAGAAGATCAAAATACCTAAGTACTCAAAGATCTTTGGCATTCTTTTTTTACAAAATTAAGATTTTTGAGTCAAAGATGCAACTTCACTTAAAACCTCTTCCGGAAATGACGGGACTTTCTATATTTCGATCTATTCTGAAAAAAGGGTAAATACCTATTTATAGTTAACTTGAAAAGCCAGTGCCATTGACTACAATCAGCCGGAACAAATTGACCATCACAGGCCAGTGTTAATTGCTTGTTTTTAAATTTATTATGTTATTGTCATAATATCCGGCCAAATGTGGTCAAGTCTTCCGGCTTTTACACATTACCACTGTAAGGCAGATGCAATCAATGAGGAGTATTTTTCGAGACCTGTAAAAACAGCGTCGCTATAATAAATTGATTAAGAGCGCAATCTGAGAATAGTTCGAGACCTGACGGGACAACAAAAAGAGTGAATGCGGGAGCGAGAGCGAGAGCGAGCAACTCACACATTCACTAAACCACAGAATTAATTTCTTTGCTAATTCGGTGAAGCCCTTCAACAATCTTTTTGCGTTGCTCCGGACGAGGTTTCCGGTGCCCGGTAATATAATGTCCCAATTGACGTTCATTTATACCTGTTACGCGGGATAGAGCTGAACGAGTAAGTACCCCTTCAAAATAATGAAGCAAAGCCCTTACATTAAGAACAAAATCAGGTTTAAATTTGCCTTTCAACATGTCCGGAATTTCATCACCATCTTTATGCAAGCCCTCCAAATGGAATTCGAGGGCATCTATATACGCTTGTTTTACTCCTTCCAAAGTTCTATGAGTTGCCACGCAGCCCGGTACTTCTTCACTGTATGCCCCATAGTTGTCTTCCCAATCGATATTTATAGTAATTTTATGCATAATGATTAATTTTATCCAGGGATCATTTCCATCCTGCATGTTTAAAGATATTGTTCAATAAAAACTGTGATAAGGTATCGCCGGGCTTACCATTTATCGTTACCTTACCATTCCTGACACTATGCTTAAACTGCCGGTGACTTCCTTTTTGTGCTACTAAATACCAGTCATCATCTTTAAGCATCTTAATAACCTCACTTACCTTGTAGCTTTTCAATTCAAAAAAGTAAATGTTTGGCTTTTCAAAGATAGTAAAATCACTATCATTTAAAAAATAAGTATTTGAAATTGATAAGAAGCTCCTCACATTTGAATAATCCTGCCAGGTTTCGGGGGGATTTTTAATATCCTCACAATGGGATCAGGCGAAGGTGGTGGGGTTAACATCTTTTACAGTTTTGAATAATATCAGAGACCTATCCTTCTTTCAATTGAAAGATTTAGCGTAAAAAACATTATATTAGTAAGATAAAAACAAACTGATTCCTGTCATTATATTCCATCCAAAAACAACCATTATAAGATATGCATTTTTGACCATAATAGTAATTTTAATTTTCTCTTCAGCATGCCAGAAAAAATACTCTGTCACCGGGGATGAGAAATTAATTGAACAGCTAAATAAGAAATGGAATGAGAATGTACTTTCCGGTCACAGGCTGGATAATGCTGAGCTCTTTACCGATGATGGTATAAGGATTGAAGGCGGGAAAATCTGTTCAGGGAAAGATTCTATCAGATTTTTTCTGAGCTCACAAACCACACAAAGACAATACATTCAACAAGAGAATAAAACACAAAAAATATGGTCATCGAAAGATTTTATTACAGCTGAAATAATCCAAAAACAAGTTTTTATTCAGAACCAAACTGGTGATACTATTACTAAACGAAATGCGGCTGTTGTCATATTTAAGCGTCAAATTGACGGAACTTTGAAAATAGCCTATCAGTTAAAGTCAGAATTAAAAGATTGAAAAAGCATCTTTTCTAAACCTGAACCCAGCAGCCAAACTTACCCCCAGAGTTCAAATATGGAGACCCGATTGAACAATCATAATCAACCACTTACGAGATTTTTTGTAAGTGGTTTTTTGTTTGTTGCCAGGTTCTTGCCAGGTTTTGGGGGATTTTAGGAGCTATTGCTGAGAAAGGGACAAAAGTTGGGGTTATATAATTCTTGTTCGAAATAAACAAATTTGTAGCCTTTATGTTTTAATATATAACTTTGTAATGTTAATAATCTGAATATGTTAAAGATTAGTATAGTTTGTGCCTAAGAAAAAAAGAAGCAGCCAATTACTCAACATGAAGAATGTACTTAGAATATCTCAGGTAATCATAATCATCTTATCAACCTTTTTGTTACAATTATGCAAGAAAGAAAAAGAAGAAGTCCCCACTTTGACCACTACTGCAGTAACAGATATTAAAGAAACGTCAGCAACAAGCGGAGGGACTTTTATCTCGGAGGGTTCCGGGACAATAATTGTTCGCGGGGTCTGCTGGAGTACAGGAAATCTGCCAACCACAAGTGATTATAAAACTGAGCTTGAATCAGGAGAAGGCAATTTCACAAGCAACATGTATTCCTTAAACCCGGCTACTACTTATTATGTCAGAGCGTATGCCAGAAGTAATGTTGGGACTGGTTATGGTATGGCACAATCTTTTACAACAAAACAAGGCCAGGCACCCACTGCAATAACACTTCCAGCAACAAATCTGGGATTAAATTCAGCTACCCTTAATTGTGAAATAAACTCAAATTATTTAGCAACAACATTTACATTTGAGTGTGGAATAACAACGAGTTATGGGAAAGTGGTAACGCCTACATCAAACTGGGTTCCAAATTATTTGAGAATCAGAAGTGCAATCATTAATGGTTTAACAGAAGGAACAATCTATCATTACAGAGTAAAGGCAGTTAATCAACTTGGAACAACATTTGGAAGCGATGTAACATTTACTACTTCAAATACACAGATTAGTGACCCAATCTTTAATCCTGATTTAACTTATGGTTCGATTACTGATGCAGAGAATAATACTTATAAAACTATTCTGATCGGAACTCAAACATGGATGGCTCAGAATCTCAGAACAACCAAATTTAACGATGGCACAAATATTCCATTATTGACTGATTCTTACACATGGGAAAACACATATGTTCCTTTTTACATCTGGTATAATAATGATCCATCAACCTATAAAGCTGTCTATGGAGCCTTATACAACTTTTATGCAGTGTATACAGGTAAACTATGCCCTACAGGTTGGCATGTTCCTACTGATACAGAGTGGACAATTCTGACTGACTATTTAGGTGGTGAGAGTGTAGCAGGTGGAAAACTAAAAGAAAAAGGAACAACCCATTGGAGTCCACCAAATAGTGGAACCACAAACGAATCAGGCTTTTCAGCACTTCCAGGTAGCTACTTTTTATATACAGATGAATTTTTTAGTATCGGAAAATCTGGTTGGTGGTGGAGTTCTACTCTTAATAATGATCCCTATTATACTACATACAATGGCTGGAATCGGTTCATCGACAGCGATAATATAAATATAACAAAGAGCAACTTTGGGGGATTTATCGGTTTACCTGTCCGTTGTGTAAAAAACAATTAATCAGGGAAATCTATGTTCAGTTTGCCCGTTTTTTAACATTATAACTTTACCAACTAAAACCTTGCCAGGTTTTGCCATAAACTCTAAGTTCTTTGGTTCAGATTACACTGAGGCAGGTGGAAGTTAACACTTAACTATTTGTTTGCTCCTTATTGGAAAAGCCAGTGCCCGTGACCATAATTGGCCGGATCAAATTGACCATCTCAGGCCGGTATTAAGTGCTTGTTTTTATATTATCTATGTTATTGCCTTATTCTCATGCCAAATTTGGTAAGTATTTAGCGTAATTACACTATTTTAGGTACACTTTAAAATCAGAATGCAGATAACATTTAATAATAACAAAATGAAATCAAAAAAAACAACCATTAGAATCCTGTTATTTACTGTTTTCCTTTTAACCAGTAGTATCGGGTTTTCCCAGAAGCCCGGGATCGTTATTATTAAAGCCGGAAAGATGTTAGATACTGAAACCGGTACAATGCTTAACAACATAATGATCATGGTTGAAAATGAAATTATCAGGGAAGTTGGAACTAACATCCCAATCCCTTCCGGGGCTATCATAATTGATCTTTCAGATGCCACAGTCCTGCCCGGATTGATTGATTGTCATACACATATAACTTTTCAATCGGGTGATAACTATTATGAAATGTTCCGGAAATCAATTGTTGACTATGCCCTTCTTGCCCCCCAATATGCAAAAAACACTCTGGAGGCCGGTTTTACAACTGTTCGTGATGCAGGGTCTAAAAATTTCCTGGATGTTGCTCTCAGAAATGCAATAAATTCAAATAAAATTCCGGGGCCAAGAATTCAGGCGGCAGGTTATTACATAAGTTCTACCGGCGGACATGGAGACCTTGTCGGTTTCTCTCCGATGCTTGGTACCAGGGAGCCGGAAGAAATGACTGGTGTTGCTGACGGTGTTGATGCTGTGAGACAAAAAGTAAGGTTTAACATTAAATATGGTGCAGATGTTATTAAGTTTGGTGCCAGCGCCGGAGTATTGTCTGAGGAAGAAAGCGTTGGAGCTCCGCAATATACTCAGGAAGAGATGAATGCTATTGTGGATGAAGCAAAAATGTGGGGAAGAAAAGCATTTGCCCATGCTCATGGTACTGAAGCCATAAAAATGGCTGTCAAAGCCGGAGTTGCATCGGTAGAGCATGGTAGCCTCATAGATGATGAAGGAATTGCCCTCATGAAAAAAAATGGGGTCTGCCTCGTGGCAGATATATATAACGATGACTATATTGTATCTGAGTTTATTAAGATGGGTTACCCTGAAACAACTATTGCAAAAGAAAAAAAGGTTGGCTTAATACAGCGTCAGAATTTCCAGAAAGCTGTCAGAGCAGGGGTGAAAATAGCTTTTGGAACCGATGCAGGAGTATATCCGCACGGATGGAACGGGAACCAGTTCAGTTTTATGGTTAAATGGGGGATGACGCCCTTACAGGCAATACAGGCAGCCACCATCAATGCTTCAGATCTTCTGGGATGGAAAGAAAAAGTCGGCTCGATATCGGTTGGCAAATACGCTGATATAATAGCTGTACATGGCGATCCTCTCAATGATGTAACAATTCTGGAAAATGTGTTTTTTGTTATGAAGGGAGGAAAGGTTTTCAAAAACCAGAAATAATAACCTGTAACCTTTTTTTAGGACGAGTCAATCTTTAATAGAAAAAAATCATAACCGTTTATCTGAAAATACCACACAAGTATTGGTAAATCAGATAAAATAATAAACATTGCAATGTTTTATTTATTAGCTCAGTAAAAAATACACGAATGTTATGCTGAAAAGATTAGTATTTCTCTCTCTGCTTATTATCCCGGGATGCAGCAACCCTCCTGCCCCAAAAGATGTTAATGTGAAAGCGGCTGCTCCTGTCAAATCAAAATCTGTTTCCAAACCTGCAAATCCCTGGACAACCAGTTCATTTGCTTCGAAAGATGGAGATTCTGAAGGTAAAAAATTTGTAAAGATTTCAACTGAAGGTGAGTTTTCAGATTCTGTAAAAAGCAACAATAAGCTTTATGCTGAGGTCCTTGTTAAAAAATCAAATGCCGGAATATTTCTTCATGAACTTAAGAGAACAAACACTGCTGTGAAATTCAGCGACCCTGTTCAGATTAAAATGACAAATTCCGAAGGGACTGAAATTCTGATGAATTCCACACGAGGATGGAACAGCTCAGGAGGAATAATGATTGAGGGCAATAGCGGAGACTACATGCAGTTCAGGGTCTTTATGATGCAGAGTAACGGTCCAATTCCTGTTGAGATAAAAGGTTCAGGTACAAAAACATACCACTTCACAATAAATGCAGATGGCTTTATCGATTCTTTCACAAAATTGTAGCTAACTGTTGTATAGTAGTCTGGATGTCATGCGGTCCAATTATTGAAATGGCTTTTCGGCGGAATGACCGCAATACCGCAAGACATTTCTTTTCTGTCATGCAGTCCAATCATATAAGTGGTAGTTTAGATCATCCTCTTATTAGTTGAGCCAGACATCATCTATCTTGATAAAAGTATTTCTATATTTGAGATTAATTCATCTGCGGGTTCTATCAAATCCAGTACATCTTCCCTTTTGAAGTCAATGTAGTCATCGTAATCCCCCGTCTGCCTCATATCAAAAATGTCAGTTTAGAACTTCCCTGATTCTTTATCAATAAGACCCGCCTTAACAAAATGCAATCCGAACATTTGTCTCACACCTGAGTGAGTCTGTGCATGAATATCTTTATCAATAAGCAGGGCGATCACTGCATAATAACATGCATAGTAAAGTCTATTGACCGCTGTATTCCATAATTTATTTTCAATATGCAATTCAATTTCATTTAAAGTATCTCTGGCTTTTGTAATCCTGTATTTTACCAACTCCTGTCGCTCTTCCTGATTCATAAGATTTTACCCTCCCTCGTAATATTTTCATAAAATGGAGTATTCCTATGTCTTACCTCCCAATCCTTTTTGGAAAATATCAATGGGCTTATTATGGTTCCGGTATCAAATTCAATATCATATAAAGGATATTTTATTCTCTTTTGATCAAATCGTGTAATATTATCTTTATCGATAAGCACTAATAAATCAAAATCAGAATCATCTCTATAATCACCTCGGGCATATGAACCATACAAAATCAGTATTGCATTTGGTTCTGTGATACTTACAGATTTCTTTATCAATTGCAATATGTAGTTTCTATCTTTCATGCAACAAATTTACATTTTTCTGAGGAACACTTTGAGTTAAGATCCGGAAAATACAAAGGAATAGAAATCTTGCCAGGTTTTGAGGATAACAGGAATTAATAATGGAAATGTAATGATTTTGTCTTTATATCTCAGTATTGATAATCAATGTGTTAAAGTAAGACAATTATATTCTCGTATTCTTCTGGATCAGAAGGCCCACCCTGCAGTCACGCTCCTCCCTAAAATTGCCCACTGGGCAATTTTTTAACGGTCGTTCGGGTTCGAGACCTGACGGGACAACAAAAAGAGCGAGAGTGTAAGCGAGAGCGATCAACTCATTTTTTTTGTTCTCACACTCATCCTCAGAATGAAATCTTACATGTAATTCCACTTGTTGTAAATTTCAGGTCTCGGGTAGCTAGTTGCGATACCGGTATCTTTAGATATGGTTCGATGTGAAGGTATATTCCAGATGGCAAGTGTTTCTCAAATCCAAGAATAATATTAACCCGTCCTGCAAAATCAATTGTATTTAGAGGTTCTCCGGTCTTTATTTCTGTGTTTTCAATATTCTCGAGCTTATAATCTACTGTTTGCTCTCCTTCCTGCATACTCACAACACTAACCATTTTTTGTGAATAGCTTGTTGTTATATACTTTTCGCTCAGGTAAGCAATAGATGATATTCCGCCTGACAAGTAATAACAAACCGATTTTCTTACCAGCACCTTCCATGTTAGGTTAAGGGGAAGATCAAGACTGACCAGAGAAGCTTCAGTCTGACCTGCAGGCACCCAGGCAGGGCTGTCGGTGGCTTCATTAATTACATTCTGATGTTCTAACTGAAGGCCTGTAGAAAATCTGAATCTCCGCGACAGATCCATATCTGCACTTATACCACCCGAATAGTTAAACGATGAAACTGTATTTGTTGAAGTTACTCCGGGAGAGAAGCTTACTCCAAATCTGAGCTTTTTGGTAATTTCATCGACCGGTGCAGCATTTAAAATTTCAGGATTTAATTCAGCTACAGGATAACCGGGTAAAAAGTTGATTACTGATGAATCCGTTTTCTGATTTGCGGCAACATACTTAGCTGGCTTAGTAACTCCAGCCTGTGAGGACAATTCCGTTTTAACGGAGTCTGAAAGGAGATCAGCCAGCTTTCTCTCTGAAAGCTGAATGCCGGCATCCGGTCTTGATTCATGACTAACTCGTGCTTTCAAAAGGCTGTCGCTCTTCAGGCTGTCTGTGTTAGCCAGAGATTTAAATTTGGGATCATGGTAATCCTGCCCAGGAATAGCACTGCCCTCATGCTTTGCTATATTGTTAACTGAAAGATGCAAAGTATCCCTCCCATGCAAATATTGGTTCATTGATGTATCCTTTTGTACTTCCGTTTCCTGAATACCGGTAATCTGCTGCTTAAGAACAGAATCAGTATTGAAACCGGAGGAATCTGAAACAAAAAATCTGAACCCAAGCCATCCAATTATCAGACTCGCAGCGAAACCGGTTATTGAAAGCCAGACAATAAACTTTCTCTTCTGTTTTCTTTTTTTGAGAAAACTCTCCCATGAACCAAGAATATAGTGTTCTTCACTATTTTTCACGGTATTAACAATCAAATCAATAAGTTCTCTTTCAGTTTCCGGTCTTTTCATATCTGGTGCTAAATAACATTTCAAAGAGCTCCCTCAATCTCCTTTTAGCTCTGGTAAGATAAACTCTGGAAGAATTCTCAGGAATGCTCAGCAAAGAGGATATTTCATTGTGAGTGTAACCTTCAATTTCATAGAGGCTGAAGACCATCCTTTGAATATCCGGGAGTCTGTTCAATAAGCTCAGAATATCCTCTGTGCTAAGCTGTGTGATGATATTAGGTGACTCGTCGGGAACAAAGAATGTTTCATTATCATCGAACTGAATATTATTTTTGTTTTTTCTGAATCTATCGATGGAAGTATTAACAACAATTTTAGCCAGCCAGCTTTTAAACGGAAGGGATTTATCATATCTGTTAATCTGACTGAACACCTTGACAAAACTGTCGTTTACTATCTCGAGTGCATTTTCGCGATTCCTGTTATAAATCAATGCCACTCTCAATGCATATCCAAAAAACCTTTTGTAAAGCATCTCCTGAGACTTTCCTTTTCTTTGAAGGCAACCCTTAATAATTTCGTCTAATATGGGATCACTGATATCATCCACGCAAATACACATTCATTTTAGGGTGCCATATTCCAGTGTGAAAATGGCACCCTTAGATTAAATTTTCTGAAAAGTCGTTATATGAAACAATTTTTGAAACCTGCTTTTATGATACCTTCCTCAATCATGATCTGAAATTTAATTCACTGAACAGGAATTTAGTAAAGTACTATTATCGCTGTCAAAAATTATACCAACAAAATAATATTACTTGCGGTTATTTGGACTCGTTACAGTACCATCTCCATTATCAATAATCTTGTAGAGTTCGCCAAAATCGACAATGGAGGTCTTTCCGTTTTCCGTAAGCTGGGCCAGATTATCGCAGCTACCGGTCCCGTAATTCAGCAAATATTCCTTAATTACTCCATTTTCGTTCGTCGTGATTGATTCAATACCAGATACAGGTACCCACGACTCTGCACATTTATAATCTGTTATAAGGGGTGCTGTTACGAGGTAGTGATATTCATACCCTTCTGCTTTGCTCGAATAAAAGTAATCCCCCTGTGTTACTCTGTAAGAGATACTGTCCCATTCATTAGAGTATTCAGATTTCAAATAGGTGCTGTTGCCATCATCATAAAGCATAGTAATCTCATCGATCCCTACACAGGTACCCGACCAGTTGAACTGAACCGGCATAATTGAATAAGTTGAATCATCCGAACTGCCAGGTTTGCCGATAGTGATGAAAGAATTCATATCAGAAGTGAAACTGTATTTAGAAATGCCATTCATCTCAATTCCATAAGAATAATAATGATCATATATGACTACTGAATAGTAGTTGTTATTATCATTCTTCCAGATATAAGTAATTTTTCCCCTGATCAGACTTCCAAATTCATCACATCCATCTCCATAGTCGTATACTGTAGTATGAGTACCATCTTCATTGTCACTTTCTGTAACAATAGCACAGGTTACGGGAGCCCAGTAATTGGCTGTATCGTAATTTAAGCTGTCAAGAGTACCCGGATTACCGCCATTTGAACTAATGTTCAGCTCTCCGGTTTTTAACTGGCTATACCCGATAACAGACATAAAATTTGTCAGTTTACCTGTACCTGTATTAATTGCATTCATTCTTGCTTCCAGTTCGAGTAATTTTTTGACGCTTTCGATTGAGTTGTCTGCAGGATTTTTACCTTTTTCACATGAAACTGCCCCGGCAAGCAGAACAGTAAGTATTACGATCGAATTTAAAGTTAGTTTTTTCATATAATTATTGTTTATGTTCTTAATGCTATACGCAGGTAAGACCGGAAACGCTACAGGCAGCAATGTTTTTTTACAAATATCATCATTTGCGGGAGAACAAATTTTATATATTTTGCACAAAAATGGGTATGATTTTAAAGAGCAAACTTCAGGCCGGATAAATTTTGTCCTGTGTGGGGCTTAGATGAAAAGTGCAGGATGAAGGATTATTATTTAATCCATCATAATTCAGGTGATTCCTTATCGTACGGTTTCGAAAGCTAAGGGTGCAACAAAACTTATGCGTTATAGATATTCAAGAGGAGGCCCTGTGATTTGCATATCATGGTCCTGAAATAGCTTTGCTCCAACTTCCGGAGTAGGGTTCCCTTCAACATTTCCCACTGCCCTGAAATAATCTTCCATTTTGCCTGAAGGCTGGAAGAAATAAAGCAACTTTCCTGTATCCGAAAGCTGGGCAAATGCATGTTGCACTCCCCTGGGCAGAAAAATCATATCTCCTTTTTGAAGTAAATATTTTTCATTTTCACACTGAAAAAGATAAGATCCCTGAGAAATGTAAAATATCTCATCCTGAGAATGATGAATATGAAGTGGAGGCCCACCCTTTTCATTGCCATTATATTCAAATATTGAAAGCTCTGATCCGGTATCTTTCCCCGAAACCTTAATGTCGTTCTGATTCCTGCCGTTCAGTATTGTTTTTTCACCAAATCTGCCCTCACCTGACCTTATTACGTATCCGTTTGTCAGCCTTTCATTTATAATGTGCTTTTCTGAGGGTGAGAGCGGAGGACCATAATTAATAATCCCTGCATCAATATTTGCCTGCTTCATTTCTGATTCGGATCCCTTACCGCTTAGCTCAGTCATCTTAAGAAAGAATTCTTCCATTTTTCCTGCAGGCTGAAGGAAATAAAACATTTGTCCTGAATCTGAGATCTGTACCCATGAGTGCTTAATAGTTCGTGGCAGAAAAATAAGATCCCCTGCCTCCAGTAATTGTTTCTCATCTCCTAATTGAAATATGTAGCTTCCTTCCAAAACATAGAACATTTCGTCCTGGTTTAAATGAGCGTGTAAAGACGGACCGGTTTTTTGAGTTCCTATATACTCAAAGGCCGACAATTTACCCATTGTATCTTTGGATGATAATTTTAAGTCGTTGGGATTAACACCCAAAAACGGGGTCGGTACCCCAAACCGGCTTAAGCCCGATTTCAACACAAAAGCCTTACCAGACATTCCAGACATTTGCCATGATGATGAACCTATTAAGGCCGGAAGAGATAATAACGAAATGGTTAAAAACTTTCTCCTATCCATAATTTTTAGATCTTTAGATTTTAGGATTTCATTTATAAACAAAACTATTTATCAATAGTTCAATCGTTTTATCCTTTTGATTTAATATTACATCTCCCACAATCAAAAGCAGGGCCTTTGTTCAAATCCAGGTGATTCAAAAACCTGCCAGGTTTCCTGCCAGGTTTTTGGGATAACAGGTATCGAATAATGGAAATGTAATGATTTTCAACAGACTTTAATTTTGTGAGAATCCTGGCCAATGATTAATCTGTTTCAGTTAAGCTTAACCTTGATTATTACCGGATTATGATCTGAGTTGGGAAAACCAAGATGCTGGCATTTTACAGAAACAGATTCTATATTAGGCGAAATGAGGAAAATATCACAAACACTTGTAGGTGTTGTTGCAGGGTCATAGGCTGCTATAACGGTTCGGAATGAAGGTGTTGCAGGATCAAAAATCCATTTCCATTTCCCTGGCATGTAATCGGAGTCTATGCCCATCAGATTAAAGTTTCCGATCTGTCCTGTGAATCCCTTATTTCCGGTAAAAGCTGGTTTAAAATCAGGAGGATACTGGTTCCAGTCACCTCCTGTTATTACATAATTACCCGCATTATATTCATTTAAAACAAATTCCCTGAGCCTGTTCATCTGAGCCCTTCTTATATTTCCATCTTTATCAAATGCTTCATTATGGGTGTTGATTAATACCAGTTCTTTTCCATTCTCAATCCTGTACCTGTTGACCATAAAACACCTGTCGAGCTGGAAGAGTTGTGTGGGAAATCCATAATGTCCCGGAAGAGAAAATCTTGTTGATGATTCAGGGATGAATTTCGAAAATGTAGCAATACCTGACACAACCTTTCCCATAGGGTTTGCGGGTGGCAGAGGAACGAAAAAAACATCGTAATTTTTCGCAAAGGAGGACTCATAGCCGGATTGTTTTTCTGAAAGTCTCTGATATTGATCAATCCGGTAACTTCTCTTGCTGTTCCGGTCAATTTCCTGAATAAAAAAGAAGTCTATTGTGTCATTTCTTTTCAAAAAATCGCCGATCCCTGAAATATTTTCACTACAATTCTTTTCGGGTGTAATTACTTTTGTTCCTCCATCATAGAAGAAATCCATATCCTTGTCCAGTCCTGCATAACCGATATTCCAGGTCAAAAGTGTAAATGAGAGGGAATCTCTAAGCACTGAAGGTTTGTCGGTCTGCGAAATCACCTCTTTTTCTTCTGGTTTGTAATCTGAAATAACAGCATAGACAATAAGCCCGATAAAGCCCAGAACCATAACGACTATTAATATCAGAACACTTTTAAATAATTTCTTCAGGATTTTCATAGGTCACTTCTTAGTTTTGTTTCATCTTAAATTTAAAAAATCTATAAAAGAAAACCAAATTTACTTTGTATAAAGGACAACAGCAATTCTTCCAGATATTTACAACCTTTTATAAATCACTTACACATCTTTTTCACTAAAAATCCAGAATCAAGTGGAAAAGACAGTGCCCCTGACCACAATTGGCCGGATCAGATTTACCATCTCAGATCAGTGTTAAGTTCTTGTTTTTAAATTTAATACGATAATTTCAATTTAACTCGCCAAATATGATCAAGGGGCCTTGTTTTTGCAGTGAGGTTTTGGGATGTTCCATATTGATACAGAAACTCCGGTTTACTTCGACATAATAAGAAAAGATTTTGTCAGATATAATTGCAAGGGCACAGGATTTTCCAAATATTGACTAAATTTAGAAATCATTTAAAACTTCCTAAGTTTATAGGTATGAACCCGATAACAATCTATCTTGCAGAAAGAATAATTAATTTCAAATCAGCCATGGAGTTTTTCTCCGGGCGATTTGCGACTCTTCTCTCTCCGTCATGTGATCCGCTGATAGATGGAATTTGACTAACTATCATTGCCTCGGTATTCCCCTATATACTTTATAAGAAAAAATATTCGTTAAAGTTTAATTGCTGATGAAATGAATATACTATGAATATAAAACTGAATCCATTTTGGTCATTGCTTTTTTTGGTTAGTATAAGCTGTACCAAAACACCTGATGATAAAGTGTTACCCGAACCCGACCTTCCCGGTCCTGCAATAGGATTAAATAGTGTCTGTCTCTAAATTTAAACTGTTGATAACAAGTTCAATACTTTGATAAGTAGATAAAGTACTTTACCCTGATATTTTTAACTTAGGGTCAAAAATAGGAATAAGATGAAACTGTTCAACGATTTTACGATAAAATTTGAAAAGACCGAT
>CAIMVD010000134.1 GCA_903844815.1 uncultured Bacteroidota bacterium
CTGCAATTGAGGGTTTGTTATCAGAGAAGCCATCTCTCTTATTCCCTGAGTACCGCAGCCTATGTAGCCCAGCGTTATTTTATCACTTGGAGCCACAAATCCGGGTCCTCCCAATACCTGCCTGGGAACTACTGTTAATGCAAGAGAGGCAGTAGCGGCAGTGTTAATAAATTCACGACGGTTAATTTCTTTTAATTTTGCCATTTACGTAAATAATTAAAGTGTGATTTTCATAATTATCGCTTCTGATAAATATTGAGTCGTATTATAGGGTTTTATAGTATTCAGCGCTAGCTTTGAAAGTGGCAGGATCCATTTCCACGAACACATTTTTCACTCCTGACTTCCCTGCCGCTACCAAAAGCTCTTTCCAATCTACAATGCCTTTCCCAAGTGCTACGGAATCATTTTTTTTGGGCGACCAGTCGGCAAGATGGGCCGAAATAAACCTTCCCGGATATTTGTTGAAATAGTCAGACGCCTTGTATCCGACACTGATTACTGCAACCTGAAACTGCATCTTCACCGATTGCGGGTCAAGAATTTCCAGTAAGGCATCGTAAATAAGACTTCCGTCGATTTTCTCAAATTCCATATGGTGATTATGATATCCGGTCTGAATGCCGGCTGCTTTTGTTTTTGCTCCTATTTCGTTTAGCTCATCGGCAGCCTTCATCCAATCGTTAAGTGAAGCCTTCTCAGGCAGTCCGAAACTAGAAACGATCATCTGTTTCTGGCCCGATTCGATCGCAAAATCAATCCTCTCGCTGAGGTGATTCCGTAGTTCATCCATGCCATAGTGGCTGCTTTCGAAAATAAGTCCGGCATCGTTTATGATCTTTTTCATTTCACCTGCTTTTAAATTCATAAGCGGGGCAAAACCGGCTGATTCATAACCCGGAGGAGAGCACATCTCAACGGTACGGTAACCAAGGCCTGCCATCATTTTTAAAGTACCCGGAAAGTCTTTCACGAGAGCTTCCCGCATTGTCCATACCTGGAACCCGAGAGGGATTTTTGCTGCTCCGGGAATAAAACCCTGACCATAGTTAAAAGGCATATTCAATGCTGCCAGAGCTGATCCCATACCGAGAGCGCTCTTGTTCAAAAACTGTCTTCTTGATATTTTATTCATCTTTTAGATTATAAGGAGTGTATATAATTTCCGTTCAGGCAGGCGGTTTCATACAAATTTACTAAACCATCCGGATAATAAGCTGAAGTAATATAAATTTTAACTTCAAATCTTATCACTATCAGCTTTTTTTTAATTTTCTCATTAAGATTTTTTCTACTTTTATTTACGGTTTCTGATGTATGAATTTTTAAAACTTTTAGATATGAAAAAGATCTGTTTTTTACCCCGCGGAATGAAAGATGTAAGCAATACTCCAAAAAGATTTCCGGGTGGAGTGATAAACAACGGGATAATACGGGCCAAACTCTATTACCCTCATCCGGAGAGGGGGTACTATCAGGGTGTGCGTTTTGACCGGTCGGGAAATATGTCAAGTCTTGAATTCAACGGGCATCAGTATTTCGGAAAATGGTTTGGTGAATATCATCCTGAGATTCATGATGTTATTATGGGGCCGGTGGAGGAATTCATGTCACCCGATTACGCCGATGTCAAGCCGGGGGAAAGCTTCCTGAAGCCAGGAGTTGGTATTCTTATGAAACCTGATAATGAGCCATATGACTTCCACAGGTTCTACCCGATGCTGAACAAGGGAAAGTGGCAAACAAGATGTTCTTCTGACAAAGTTACCTATGTTCATGAACTGGAAGACATTAACTGGTCTTATAACTACACCAAAGTTATCAGCCTGATTAAAGGCAGTCCCGAAATGACAATAGAGCACTCTTTTAAGAACACAGGAAAAAGGGCGATTGAAACCGGAGTTTATGACCATAATTTTTTCATGTTCGATAACCAGCCGATAGGACCTGGTTATACGGTTACCTTCCCGTTTAACCTGAAAGGAGACGGAATAGGTATCGGCGAACTTGCTGAACTAAGAGGAAATAAGATTGAATACCTTCGTTTCCTGAAGACGGGAGAAGAGGTTTTCTGTCACGATATGGAAGGTTTTGGCAAGACTTCAGATGATTATAAAATCATAATCGAGAATAAAACATCCGGAACAGGAGTGAGGATAACCTGTGACCAGCCCTTTCTGAGGCTTAATTTCTGGTGCTGCCCTACAACAATCTGCCCCGAACCGTACATTACAATTAAGGCGGCCCCGGGTGAGGAGTTCACATGGAAGATCAGGTATGAATTCTATGAATTGCAGTAACAAGAACCTCTGTGCAACTCTGTGCTTTCTCAGTGTTCCCGAGTACTCGGGACTGTGTCAGTTCTTAATTATAAGTTACACAGAGATCCACAGAGGAGGCACAGAGGTCCACAGAGGGAAAAAAGTAAATCTTCAATTTATGAGACTGGCTCTTTGGTTATTGAAAATTTCTAATCAAGCGACTCAATAATCAGTTTGCGCCATCTTACCTTTATGCCTCCGCCGTCATGGATCTGCAGGGCAATTGACCCGTTTGCCTTTCCTATCTTCTCGTCAGTCAGGTCCACCATTGGTGTTCCATTGAGCCAGGTCTGAACCCTGTCGCCTTCAACGCGCAACCGCATTTTGTTCCATTTACCCGGTTTGAGAATGTTTTCCTTCTCATCCTCTATCTGTTTCAGCCAGCCGCGGCCATATGATTCATATATGCCACCCGAATCGTGTCCCTGGGGTGCAACTTCACACTGCCAGCCGGAAATTTTTGTTCCCTCAATAGTTGACCTGAAGAAGATACCGCTATTCCCGTTTGATTCCTGAAGAAACTCTACCGTCAGATCGAAATTCTTATAATATTTTTCGGTAGCAAGATATCCGTATTTTTTATCCGGACCACTTTCACAGACAAGTTTCCCCTTATCGACATACCATTTTTCGGTTCCATATACCTTCCAGCCTGTAAGGTCCTTGCCATTAAACAGTGATTCCTTTTTTCCGGCTGATGAGAAAGCAGAAAGCAGAATGATTGAAACAAGTGAAATAATGAGCTTCTTCATAATGTATAATCAAATTAGATTAAAAAATTTAGTACCAAAAACAAGAAACCAGGAACGAGAAACCATAAACGATAAACGATAAACCATAAACTGAAGACCGGAGACCTAAGTCGGAAGTCGGAAGACCGAAGTCGGAAGTGAAACCATTCAACTACAGAGTTATAAATTGCCTGAGGTAGTTTCGGCTCTGCAGTAGTGCACGTTTCCTGTTATCGAGCGAGCCTTCGAAAGCCTTATCCTCAACTTCAATACATGCGCTTCCATCATAGCCCACCTCATATAAAGCTGAGAAGAATTTTCCCCAGTTTATATCGCCGAGTCCGGGCAGTTTTGGGGTATGTATATTCAGGGGCGTGGTTAAGATACCTGTTTCATTAATGTTTTCCCAACGGATCCTGGCGTCCTTGATATGTACGTGAAAGATCCGGTTTCTGAATTCGTAGATGGGTTTTACATAATCCATAAATTGCCATACCATATGCGAAGGATCATAATTCAGCCCAAAGTTAGGAGAGGGGATGGTTTCAAAAATCTTTCTCCACAGGGCAGGAGAGTGAGCCAGGTTGCACCCCGACGGCCATTCATCCCTGGTGAAAAACATCGGGCAGTTTTCTATCCCGATTCTGACATTTCTTTCTTCTGCGTATTTTATAACAGGGGGCCATAGTTCCCTGAACCTTTCGAAGTTTTCGTCATCATGTTTTGCAGGATCCGCGCCAATGAAGGTGTTCATTATGTTAACTCCGAGCCTGGCTGAGGCATCAATAACTTTCTTTATATGATTAAAATAGAACTCTGATTTCTCAGGGTCGGCATCAAGGGGGTTTGGGTAATAACCAAGTCCTGAAACAGACACATTCTTTTCCTTTAACTTGTCTTTTATCCTTGTTATCTCTTCATCATCAAGAGAAGAGACGTCAAGGTGAGTTACCCCGGCATATTTTCGGTTAGCCTGTCCGGCAGGCCAGCACATCAGCTCCACACAGGAAAATCCATTGTCAGAGGCAAAGTCAATCAGTTCGTCAAACGACAGATCGCCAAGTATGGCACTTTGAATTCCAAGTTTTATCATAGGATGCTTTTTGAAATTTTACATTTATTTCAAATGCAATTTAATTAAAAAAGCCGGAAATACCATCTCTGATTTTTTTCCGCAAAGCTTGTAACATTTATTACAAATGATCGTCTTTATAATGTACTAAATCTATAATAATCCGGTTATGGCTCATGTTTTCATGCTTGATTCTGACACTTACGAACTGGAGCGCCTCTCTGACGGGACCAGTTCAATGATTGTCAGGGGATCGCACGAGATGCCGTCCCTATACCAGAACCTGGAACAAGGTGATAAGCTATATTTTACACAGGATAACCGGGAAGGTGAAATAGAAGCTTTGGGACTTGTTTCATATGTCATGATTTCCGGCAAATTGACAGAGGAGGAATCATATGAGATTATCATCCGCAATCAGGATAAGCTTCAGTTGCCTGATGATCAGTTTTACAAATGGGCAGGAAAACCATATCTTCTTATGGTCGGACTTGCCTATGTCAGACCCATGAATTTAAATCTCACTGAACCCGACGAGCATTTGCCGTTTCTCATCCCAAAGCCGCAGGCGAAGTGATTCGAAGGCGGTTAAGAATGTTAATGGTTTGATGCTGCTGAAAAGAGCATTTTCATTGTGGCATCTTTTAAGGTTGTAATTAGGAATTGTGGGGCCGAGGTGATGAACATGATGGTAACCAATATTTCCGGTAAACCAGTTCAGTATCGCAGGCAGCTTAAACATTGAACTTCCCTGGGTGGCAATGGTTTTGTAATCCCAGTTTTCAGATTTTGACCAAATAACATGTTTGAACTGATGCTGGACGTAAAACAGCCACATACCATGTGCTGTGGCAATATAAAGAACGGGGATCTGGATCAGTAAAAATTCTTTCCATCCGATTAACATCATCATCCCTGCAACTCCCGCCACCATTGCAAGTGTTGACAGATGGACGTAAATTTTATCCCTGATGGTCATTCTTTTATTTGTAAATCTCTGAAAAATTACAAATACAAGAAGGGGAGCAACCCCAAAAAGTATAAAGGGATTCCTGTAAATCCGGTAGGCTATTCGCTGCAGTTTTGAAAGTTTCAGGTACTCGCCCACAGTAAGTGTATTTACGTCGCCGATGCCCCGCTTGTCGAGATTCCCTACAGTTTGGTGGTGTATCAGATGTTCATGAGACCATTTCTTATATGGTGTGAAGACTGGCAGACCAGTTGCAACACCCACTATCGTACTCAGCTTTTTCGACTTGAAAAATGATCCATGACCACAGTCGTGGAAGATAATAAACATCCTTATAAGGAATCCTGCGGCAAAAACCGACAATAAAAGAGTCAGCCAGTACGAGATGGAAAGGGATTTTATCATCAGTATCCACAAAATAATATATGGCCCGACTGAATTGATAACCTGCCACCAGCTTTTAAGTGGATTGGGTGAATTGTATCGCGATACAATTTCAATCCAGTCCGGTCTGGTTCCTTTTTTTGTTTTTCCTGAATTATCCATAAAAATAAATTGTTTTAGTCATTATAACATACGGGAATAATTCATTGTTTATTCAGGTACAAAAATACTCAATAAATTGATTCGAGTCAAGCCTATTGCCTTCAGGCAGTTTCCAGCCTAAAATGATGCTTGTGTTAATGCTGCGTTAATCTGACCAGACTATGGAATTAACTGCCGGCCCGCTTTGTCTATTTGATAAAGATGGGAATAATGAGAAAAGTTCTCAGAAATTCAGGGAATGATTAATAATTTAAAAATAGAGTAAAATGAAAAATTCAATTAAGGTTACAGGAATTATGCTGGTGCTGGTTGCAGTTTGCAGCTTTTCGCTGAATGCCCAAAGGGGAATGAGAGGAATGCCCGATTCAACAAGGATGAACAGGCCCGGAAGAGAAATGGGAATGAGGCAGATGATGCCCCCCATGGCTAAAAGAGATTCTTTGTTCATGAAACAAATGCGTGGAGATTTCCGCGGAGGTATGAGAGGAATGGGCTCAGGACCTGGGTTTAGGATGCAGCCCGGTGACCGTAATGGCATGAGAGGAATGCGGGAATTTTCCGGGAATCGTTATGGGATGAGGGGTAGGAGCGAATTTCAGGGGGACCGTTTCGGAATGAGCCCGCAGTTTGACGGTATGATGAGGATTGAATTCCTTCCCGGACTGACCGATAAACAGATAGCCGACATTGCAGTTCTCAGGGTGAAACAGCATTCTGAGATGAAGAAACTGAGGGATGAATTTGCAACCAAGATGCAGGCTATGAGAGAAGACCAGAGGAAGAAGATTACCAATTTGCTTACCGATGAACAGAAAAAACAGCTTGAGACTGCCAGAGGAACGACAGAATCTGCGGCACCTAAGAGCAAATAATAAAACAGACTGAAAATGAATAAAAAAAGCGCCTATTATGGCGCTTTTTTTATTCATTATTTTTATCAGGTTAAGCAGAACCATTTATTTTATTTCAACGACGGCATATTTTGAAAGCCTCCAGAACTCAGCCGCATCTTTAATATCGAGGCTGATTATCTTTTTGTCCTGATCACGGACAAACTCATATGAATTTGCAGGATGATCGGTGACAAGTTTAGCTGTCTTGGAGTTTATGGGTATGCTCTTAAACTCAGTGATGTCGATACGTGTGAATGAGTTCTCAGGCAAACTTCCGGTTACTGAGGCTTTTCTTCCAATTCCAATGAATCCGCCCTCCTTGGTTACCAGTCCTTTTGCCTTAAGCTCCTTGTAGTTACCTGTGGTATAGAAGGCTTTATTCATCTCTGCGATCTGGTTGTTTATCTTTTCTTCTTTCTGGGCAAGGGAGGCCTCCTGTTCGCTTACTCTTGTATTCAACTGTCCTATCTGGAAATCTTTTTCAACAAGTGTTGTTTTTAAAGCCTCAATCTCAGTTTCACTCTGTTTAATTGATGCTTCCAATTCGGTTATCCTTGCCTGAAGGCCTTTGATCATTCCTCCTGATTTCTTAAGCTGGGCATTAAGTGCAGCAATTTTATCCCTGTTCTGTTCGAGCAAGGTATTGATGTACTCAATGTCTTTCATAATCTGATCCTTCTTGTTTTTGGACAGCTCTCCGCCCGAGGATTGGATGGTTATTATGTTTTCTTTCTGTTTAACCAGGCTAAGGTTCTTCTCAATTTCACCGACTGTTGCCATATATTCATTGATTACAGAATCTCGTGACGTCAGCTGATTTGTAAATGCCTTTTGCTGATTCTCCATAAGGGTCATCTGCTCTTCTTTTTCCTTTTTAAACATTGTGTAGATAACAATGGCAGCTACCACGAGAATTAACAGACTTATCAGGGCTGTTGTAAGAACCCCCTTCTGTACGCCCTCGCTTCTGGCATTTTTTGCTGCAAGTCTTACCCTTGTGTTATCGCTCATTCCTGAGTTATCACCACCGGGATTTCCTGATCCATTGAAGTTTGTAGTTTCGTCGTTTTTCATTTTTGTTCCTCCTTACTTTTTGTTTTTTGTTTTTCGTTTATTGTTTATCGTTTATCGTTCATCGTTTATCGTTCATCGTTCATCGTCTCTTCTAAATGCAAAAGGCATGCCTTGTTTTAAAAAAAGGATAACGTCTTAATAATTAATATATTGTCTTAAACGCAATACGGGTCTTTATGTTCAAAGCGGGAATGTTATTCTCTTTTTGAGAAAAAACTAATCTCTTTCATCCTTCAGGATACGGTAAATGGTTGAAACGCCAATATCGAGAATTTCTGCAGCAGCCCTGATATCATTGTTGTTCTTCTTCAGGGTTGATTTGATTATCTTAATCTCATATTGCCGCAGTGTGAGAGAACCTGCCGGTTCTTCATAAAATGAATCCGCAGCATCAATGAGTATGTCGTAAGGTTCTAACTCATTATTATCCGACAGAGTGACAGCAAGTTCGACTATAGACTTCAATTCCCTCACATTGCCGGGAAAGGTATGTGATATAATTTTTTTCTGTGAGGCCAATGACAACTTCTTTAAGGGAATTTTATTTTCCGCACAGAATCTTCCAATGAAAAATCCCGCAAGGATAAGGACATCATTTTCTCTTTCGCGCAGCGGAGGCAGTTCGATCGGCAGACCCAGTAAACGATAATAGAGGTCCTCCCTGAATTTACCCTTCCTGACCTCTTCTTTGAGGTTTTTGTTTGTTGCCACAACTATCCTGCAGTCAGTTTTCACAGGTTTATTGCTTCCAATTCTGACAATTTCCTTTTCCTGAAGAGCCCTTAACAGCTTTGACTGAAGGCTGATTTCCATTTCTCCGATCTCATCAAGAAACAGGGTGCCTCCGTCGGCTTCCTCAAACCGGCCGGTGCGTCGGGCTGTTGCACCGGTAAATGCTCCCTTTTCATGTCCGAATAATTCGCTTTCAATCAGTTCCGATGGAATAGCTGCTACATTTACAGTTACGAAAGCTTTGTCTTTGCGACCGGAATTGTAATGAATTGCCTTTGCAACAAGCTCTTTTCCAGTCCCGGTTTCGCCCGAAATAACAACTGTGATATTCGTGCTGAGAGCTTTGCTGATCAGATCGTGAACTGATTTTATTGCACGGCTTTCACCGATGATCGTGTTACTGAAACTGTATTTTTGCTGGATTTCCTTTCGAAGGGTTATTATTTCTTTTTTAAGTCCTATTCCGTTTCTGATGTTTTTTACAGTGTTAAGAAGCCTGTCCTTAATATCATCCGATTTGGTTATATAGTCATAAGCTCCAAGTTTCAAAAGGCTTACAACCGTATCGATGTCTCCCTGTTCAGAAATAAGTATTACCTGGATGTCGCCGTTTTCATCCCTGATCCTTGTAAGAAGTTCAAGACCTGTTGTATCGGGAAGTTTATAATCGAGAGTTATAATATCGGGCGATTCATGCAGGCTTTTCAGAAGGTCTTTGCCATTGAAGAAACTCTTAATCTCGTAATCGGGGTTCAGCGATAAAGTGTGTACCAAAAGACGGTTGTACCATTCGCTGTCCTCAACCACAAATATTTTAAAAGGCTTTTCAGTCATTTTTT
Organism: uncultured Bacteroidota bacterium; assembly: GCA_903844815.1. GTDB lineage: Bacteria > Bacteroidota > Bacteroidia > Bacteroidales > VadinHA17 > LD21. Next base: position 9,179 of record CAIMVD010000134.1, read on the forward strand.
CTTGTTTATGTTATTACCGGGAATGACTAATAGATGAATACATAAAAACAGGAAAGCAATTGCAACGAAATTAATGAAATTTATTGAGTCATTTCACAATGGAACCCGGAGCAGAAGCAAATTTAAGAAATTCAGGGATTACCGGAGGGGAAAATGTAATAGAAACAATTTAGAATTGCGACTGAAATCTTAACAACTTTCAATAAGTGAATAATCGATGGGAGCCGGGCAACGCTCATTTTTTATTTATTGTACGAAAGAGCTATCTTAATCTTATGATTTCAAAACAGCCAAGTTCACTGTCTGATTCAAATTTCAACAAGTCCGAATAGTATTCAATCAAAATATCTACTATCGCTATGGTTTTTAGATTGCCAGTTCGAATCCATATTATTTTTGGAGGAAAACCAAACAAAGTATTTTGATCAAACAAGAACTTCATACAGCAATCTGATATATCTTATTCTCTCTATCCGCGGCATAGCTTAATGCTGCATAAATATCATTTTCCCTAAGTTCATCATAATCTGCTAAAATATCTTGTGTAGTCATTCCAGAGGCTAACCAACCAAGAATATCGTTGACGGTTATTCTCATACCTCTTATACAAGGTTTTCCACCTCGTTTACCAGGTTCAATTGTTATAATTTGCTTATAGTCAGTCATCTCAGAATAATTTTATCAAAGATACGATATTTTTCTAAAAGGTACCCTTTCACACAACGCACAATGTTGGAAGCTACACGTAGGGGAAGATGATATCTTTCAGGGAACTGTCACGGATACTACTTCTTATGCCCCGTTTTTTATATCTCCATAAACAAATGCATAGCATTTTCCGCGATGCGATCCACATTATGTCTTTCATAAACACTAAATTCAAACTTTAAAAAAATGTAACCAATGAAAAAACTTGTCATCTACCTTATAATTGTCTTTTTGGCCACTAATATCGTAGCACAACCACTGCCGGTTAAGTTAAAACACTCTGTAATTATTGATACCGACTGCGCTGTTGACGATATGCGTGCAATAAGTTTATTGCTGGCTCGTCCTGAGATAACAATAAAAGCAGTATTATTATCAGACGGCTCATTATCTCCCAAAGAAGGTGGGGAAAAAATTGGCTCTTTGTTAAAGGAATTCAAAGCCGACAGCATACCTGTAGCATATGGTGAAGCCCTTAAAGGAGTTAATCCTCCCTGGCGTCAGTTTAACAGTCAGATAATCTGGGGTAGTGAAATAACCAGTCCGTTATCAAGCTTAAATGCTATGGATTGTCTTTCAGAAAAATTAAGCAGTACAGATGAAAAATTAATACTTGTCTGCCTGGGTCCGCTTACGAATATCGGACAACTGATAAAGAAAAACCCGGCACTCATATCTAAAATTGAACGGGTGATCTGGTATAATGAATCTGTAAAACCCTTACAGGGATTTAATTATGAATGTGACAAAGAAAATGCAGACCTGGTTTTTAAATCCGGGGTAAGAATAGATGTTATTTCAAACCTGAATGACGGTGATGCTGTTTTCGATTTAACGATGTATGCTGTTTGCAGTCAGTTGAAGACTAACCTTGCTAGAATTATTTATAATGTTCACAGTCAACCTGTAGTTCTGGAAAAATTGAAACAAAACCATTTCAGGCTATGCGACGATCTTGTTGCTCTTTACCTTACAAATCCTGAATTATTCGGTATCAACGTTATGACAGATAGATTAAATATAAGATATACAAAGGATTATAATGCTCCTGGATCAAAAGAAGCCATATGTGATATGATAAATGGAAATTATGTTTCGGAGAGTAATGTCGTTTTTAACAGGTTTCCGGTTCAGCGTGAGATGTTTAACTATGATGTCCGGCCAATAATTGATTCTGCAATTGCCCGATATGGGATTGATGAGTGGAAGGCAAATGTGATGACAGACGAGTTTCACGGACACTTAGGGGTATTCTCAATAGTCGGGGCAAAAATGGGAATTAAAGCCCGCGAATTATTCGGCGTTGGACCAGATATGCTTGACGTTACTACTTATGCAGGATCGAAGCCTCCATATAGTTGCCTCACTGATGGAATACAGGTTAGTACAGGTGCGACTTTAGGAATGGGGACTATTCATCTGGCTGCAGATATTGAAGTAAAACCCAAAGCTATTTTCACATATAAAGGCCGTTCAGTGCAAATAAGTCTCAAGAAGGAATACCTCCAAAAAGTGGATGCTGATATAAATGAAGGAATTTTAAAATTTGGATTGATGGACGACGGCTATTGGAAACTTATCCGTCGAAATGCTTTAAAATATTGGATTGAATGGGACAGGAATAAAATATTTGATATTGTAGAAATCAGTCAGAAATAATTCCTTTCCTAAGGGAAATAAATTCTGAGTAGGCTTCTGTTAGCCGGGCTTTGAAATGAGCTGCCCTAACTTTTAATAAGGTCTGATTGGACATATAGCAATTGTATCAAACCGACGAGCATTTTCGTGTCAGGATGAAATAGTCCGGGTGACGAACAAAAAACAAGGTGCCAGTGCGTCCACCGGCAGCTGGCGTGCCTTATTGTTTGTTAAATTACATTTTTTAAATAAAGTGAAGTATGAGAGTTAATACAATTTACTAAGTCCTCAGGAATGCCTTGAAATAGTACTTCACCACCTTGTATTAAAGTCTGAAATTTTAGTTTATGGTTTCTTTACAATTTCAACGCGTCTGTTTTTAGCTTTGCCTTCATCAGTTCTGTTATCGGCAACGGGTTTTTCCTGACCCCAGCCAATCGACGACAATCTTGATTTGTCTATACCTTTTGCAATAAGAACATCCATGACTGATTTAGCTCTGTCGTTACTAAGCTTTTTGTTACTGGTTGCGTCACCAACATTATCCGTATGACCTTCAATTGATATTTTAATATTTGCAGCCAGGTTCAACATTTCATAGATCTGGTCAATTATTGGAAGTGATTCTTTTTGTATGACAGATTTTCCTGTTTCGAAAAGTATATCCAGAGCTATAAAACCATCTTTGTTTAACACATCAAGTATTGCAGATGCCTGAATATCTTGTTTCATTTCTTCAATTTCCATTATGGTAAGAGTATATGATTCTGCAACATCTGAAGCAGCTTCAACGCCAATCCAAATAGATTTCCCTCCCGATTTACAAAATAAAGTTGCATATTGTGAAGCCAAATAAATTCTTTTCACACCATATTTTGCAAGAGCGTTTTCGTAGTTCTTTACAACCTGAAAAAAAGAATATGCTTGTTTTTCTCCTTCAGTATTAAAATCATAAGTAACCGTGGTTTTGTAACCTTCAATAGTTTTTGAATTTCCATCAGTCATGACAAGATCAGTAACACCAAAGTTATTAGCACATTCTCTTATTGTATAATTTGGCATTCTGCTAAATAGCGGATGATCTTTACATCCTTCTGCATCTTGTGCAAATACTGATATAATGCTGAAAAACATCAATGTGAGAAAAATAGTAATTTTTTTCATTTCTAAAGATTTAGGTTTTTTTACTGTGTGTTTTTGTTTCAAAAATACGATAATTACTGACAATTAGCGGTAACGTTTAGCGGGTATCAGCAGAAAGCGGTGGTTATCAAATGTGAAGGATAATAGTTAAGCAAATTGCCATTGTAATCCTGCATGAATACAATTGAAGAGTCCTCAGTTCCAAATGAAAAACCAACAACAACAATTGTATCGTGATTAAGAATTTTAAAGGAATATTCTTCTTTTGGAAAGGGCGTGGGTATTTTTTTGATAAATCTACCCTCCAGACTATATTCAAGAATGTTGTGAGAAAAATTACTCTGATTTATGAGCAGAACCCCTTTCGACTCGTCAATCTGAAGTTGTTTTATAACGAACCATTCTCCGGGACCTCTTCCATAATTACCGATTGTCCTTATGAATTTACCATCTCTTGAAAAAAGCATGATCCTTGAGTTATTCATGAAGGCAATGTAATTGTCAGAGATTGAAATTGAACTGTTGGAAGCATCCAATAGAGCTTCACGTTTATTCTCAAATTTTACAATATCAAAGGACTCTACGATCTCACTCATTTTTATCGGCAGCTCTGTATCAGATACTTTGTCAATATTTACAGAAAGCATTTCAGAATTCTTTTCCTTAGTCGTGGTACAAGACGAATTGAAAAAAGTTGTGATGAGGAGGATCGTAATTATTAAAGTAGTTTGTCTCATGAAAATTTTGTTAGGGATTTGAATTATATGCAGGCTAACGGCATGGCAGTTGGGGAAGTAAACGTTACTGGTGAAGTCAACCGGTTTCCTGTCCAGGTTTTGAGCTGCGAAAAAGTCCCGGTGGCGAGCAAAAATTGTGACAAGCTGTTTATCCTCCTATGAAATCAACATATAATTCTATCTTATTTGTTTTCATAATCTACATACTCGAAAAGTACTTCTTAATCAATTTGAGAGCAGCCTTTGAATCAATAATCATAAGTCGACCAAATGTCATCTTACCCAAATTTGTCAATGTCAATAATGTTTAAACGGAGGTCTGATATCAAGTAGTTGTACAACCTCCCCAACCATACAAAATCCTCCAATAGCTGGGTTTTCGTATTGAACCCAATACTCCTTACCTTCTTCGAATTCTACGTTAAACTCATCTGGATTTACTGGTTCCAGATATTCATTATCCACCTTTTGCAGAACATAGCTACAACCATCCAGTCCTATCAAATTTCTTAGAATGACAGATTCATAATTTTCAGGGAGTGTAAAATCTTCTTTTTGACAGGATAAGATAGTAAAAAGTGAAATCAGGATGATTGACATTAATCTGTTAAAATTCATTACTCGTTTCATAGTTTAGAGTATTAGGTCATTTTAATAGTCGCAAAAATTGGGCCGATTCAATCATCTATCAAGAATCTGTCGTGCGTTGGGAGAATCCCGACAGAAAGCAGTATTGTTAATAATATAACAGAAGTTTGCTGATGACAGCGGTAAGGCAAAGTCGAGCGATGGCAAGTCCCTGAATATAAACTGATACTATGCATTTCAGTTAGCATCTCGGGGCCTCAATTATATCGGGCAATTACCACACTAGATAATTTGTCACGATAATTTTGTGTTTGTCTAGGTGAATCAATATTTTCTGCTTTAGTTAATTTATGACATGAAATGATGCAAATTGGCTTAAATACATACAATCAAACCCTACATTAAAAATTCCCTGAACCATCGGTTTTCAAGACCCACAATCCATTTTCCTTGGGTCCATTACCCCATACAGAACCTTTACCTCCAGTCATAATAAGTCCTCCATCAAATGTTTGTTTGACATCACACCCTATCCAAGTATAATCCGAGTAGTACGGTTTAAATTCCTTTTTCCAGATAAATCCGCCAAATGGATCAAGTTTAACTAATAAACCGGTCATTGGTGTATAACCATTTCCTCCGGAAAAAACATACCCTCCATCAGTTGTTTGCTCTATGCCGAAAACCTTGGTTTTAAAATCATCCCACAAAAATGTTTTATCCCAGGATAAATTTCCTTCAGAATCAATCTTAAGAATTCTTACACTAACTATATCCCGTACTCCCATACTTGTTCCACAAATTATAAATCCGTTATCAGAAGCAGGCTTTATTTGGTTAGCGAATGCATAGGCCGGGTCGGAATATGATTTTTTCCAAAGAACATCGCCATTATCATTAATCTTTAGAACAAAGAAATCCTCTCTCTCCTGTAAGGTACCTTCTGTACCCAATATCACAAAATTTCCATCGGGAGTTTTTTCAATATATTGTGCACCTGTTCTGGTAAGATATTTATAAAACTTCTCCCACATCAATCCTCCATCCTTGTCAAATTTACTCACAGATACCTTTTGACCTCCATCATAAACTGTTCTGATAGCCAGGAAATTATTGTCATTAGTTTGAATAACAGAACAATATTTATTCAAATTCTGATCTTTTGGATAGCGCCATACTTCTTTCCCTGACTTATCAAGCTTTACCAATTTGGCTTTATCAACAAGTATAAATCCGTCATCAGTGGTTTGCTTTATTCTGACCTGATCACTCATATAGTCTGAACTTGTTGAATGCCATTGCTCATATCCTAAAGAATCAAGTTTCAGAATCCACCGTGAATGTGCATAATCCGAAATAGTTGCCTCTGAACCAACTATATAGCCCCCGTCTGAAGTTTTTTCAATGCTGAAGCCGGAAGCGTAACTATTTTCAATTTGATATAGCTTATTAAAGGTTAAGAAATATTTTGATGTATTGAAAGAAAACAGAACTTCAACGGGGTTCGATTTTCGATCTGTCACTTCAACTTTTCCAGTGTATTTTTTCTCAGGTGAAAGGTTTTCAATTTTTAATATTGTGTCGACTTTTATGTTTTTTACGATAACTTCATTGTTAAAGTAAACTGTATAATAGAGAGTATCATTGTCAGGATCAATGGCAGGGTCCCATTCGATGACAGCAAAATTATAAGACTTGTTCAATACTTTTACGCTGAAAGATCCAGGAGGAGAATTTTTACCCGGAGTCAACCCTTTGTCTTTTTTTTGAGGAGGATCCGTTTCCTTAGTGCATCCTGCCAGAATGAGTATCAGAGATGTGAAAAATACCAATGGTCTGATTTTCATAATCGGAGTTTTTTATTCTTACTTCAGTTCAGGTCAAAAGCCCAGAACTCATTAGTGCATTCGCCATATCCCCCAATACTGCCCGATCCATAATAAATTTTATTGTCGAATACCAACCCTGCCCCTCTGTCGGCCCACACTGCTCTTAACTTCCCCGGAAAGACGGGTAATCTTACCAAAGTATTCGTTTCAGGTAAAAATTCAAACAGTTCGTTTTTCCAGTTTAACATATAACATTTGTTATTGCCATAAAAAATGTGAACAGGGAAGAATGTATATGTATTAATGAACTTCCATTCCTTTGCAGCCAGATCATATCTCCATATATTGCTTTTTGAGTTGCCGGTACATGCCTCAGTTCCTCCAATGACATATAACTTGTCATTTAAAATTGCTATGTGAGATTCAGAAATACCATTTGAAATAAAATCAGGGAGTCTTTGCCAGGTATCAGAATCAGGGATATACGACCAAAAGTCAGTAAGGCACCGGCCCATTAAAATATAACCTACCCCATTAGAAGTAAATCCCATTGAGCCTTGTCTTGCCCCTCCCGGAAAATCTGATTTTTTTGTCCATGAGTCTTTAGAAGGATCATATTCCCAGAAGTCAGAATATACTTCCAGATTATGGCCGGCACCTAATCCAACATATCCTTTTTCTCCTATAGAAAACCCTACGGCCTTATCTCTATCGCCACCCGGAAAATTTGCCTTCTTGGTCCATACATTCGCCAGTATATCGTACTCCAGAAGCAAATTCATATAATATCCTGTGTTATTCCAATTTGTAGTTCCGGTACACAAATAAATTTTATTATTAATTCTGAAGGTAACTGCACCTGCAATGCCAGGAATTGGTAAATCGGATAACTTTCTCCAGGGAGTAACCACATTCAGATTGGATAATGAAGTTGCAGTTTTCTCATTTACTTTTACTGAAATTGTATATGGATTGGGCAGGTAACTTGTTAAGTCAGCTTTTACAACTAGTTTTTTCTCTGACGCCTCAACTATTTCAGCCAAGTTTGACCCTATCAAAACAGTATTTCTCCATTTTATTTCAGAGAAGTTATTTCCATTAATTGTAATTATTAACTGCCCCTGTCCTTCATCTGGTGAAAAATTAGTGATTACAGGGCCAAACAGAAAGAATGGTTTTGAAGAAATGGTCTTGTTAGATTTGATTTTAACTGTAATATTACAGTTCTCAGAATTTGTATATGCAGGGATTTTAACTAATATCCTGTTTGTTGAGCAGGAAATGATTTGTGCTGATTTTAAACCAAATAAAACGGTAACATCATTTACATCATTGCTAAAATTTGAACCATATATTTTAACATACTCGTCGTCTTTGCCTAGTTTTGGAATAAAGTCATCTATTAAAGGTAAATTGAGATTCTTGCTAATAAAAGACATCTCGTTGCCATAATAGACATAACCCTCAGATTGAATTACTGTTCTTACATAGTAAACTGAATCTTTTGTGAACTTATCAGCAATAGTTAATTTGAAATTGCCTTTATCGTCGTGTTTATCCGAAAATAAAGCAAGAGAATTAATATCAGGATTCTTTTCAGAACTTATTACGAAACCCAGACTATCGGCGATGATGCTCCCGGAAAAAGGAAAATTTCCATTGAGATAAATACTATCATTCCTGACATCAACTGATACGGTCAGAATATTTATCTTTTCTGATTGGGTCTCCTTTTTACAGCTAAAACCTATACTTAAGAATCCAACAAGAATAAGAAATCTTAGTAATTTAAAACTGATTATAAAATATCTGACATTAAATGAATCCATATAAAACAATCCCGCGATTTCAGATGATATTTACTCTGCTTTTGGAAGAATTTTTTGCCAATCTGTTATGAATCTAAATATATACAATTGCTATTGAAGTTTGTCGAATGTTGAAATTTTTTAATGTTTCGTTAATTGAAGGTTACAACTTTTCTTATCTATCAGTAGCCCGGCACAAGTCTGTTTTCGGGATTTTACACACGTACTTGTATTTGTGCTTTGCAGCGAAGGGAGGGTTGCAGGGAAGGGCTGCAAAACTCTTGCGTGCGCGTCGGAAGTCATGGTATAATGAGGCTGTATCGCACTTTGCCTTACAGCTAAAGGAGGGTGTGCAGGATTAAGTTGCCCTGTCACATAAAGGTTATCTAAACACCATAATAACGGGATAAACAAAACCAGCTAATAATAAAATAAGGAGAAATGGGCGGTTTATGTTTTGCCATTTATAATTTTTATGCCGAATGGCTTCTATGGCATGATTCCCTGCGGAGAGAGTAAAGAAGAACATGAAAATAAATAAAACTGTCAGTTCAGCCAAAATGCCCCAATTAGCAAAATAGACTACCAAGCTTCCAAAAGTGTAGGATAATAAAGCAAATGCGGATTGTTTTTGATAATTGCTACCTGTTTCGTAACCCTTAGCCAAGGCAGCTCTATTGCCAAAAAACAAACCCTCAATTCCTGAAATGCCTGCTATTGCAAAAATAACAACAGGTATCATAAAGTGCAGCTGGGGAATAGGGTCATAAGTGTCGCCATATCCTTTATCATATCCTACGTAAAAGGCAATGGCAACCAAGACGATTCTGAAGATGTCGAGTAATTGTATTAACATATCTTTTCCCTTTCCCTAATTTTATTTGTAAGTATACTTTATTTTGTTTTACAGCAGATGATATATTAGCAGATAATTACCCTTTTGTTAATTCGGTAATTTTTTTTGTCAATATTTCGTTTTTCTGTCCTTTCACAATGGGTTACTTTCTATTTATGTTTGTCGGTTCTGTCCTCTTACACCTGGCGGTAACGGTATGAGGCTAAATAGAGTGCGGGTTTGCGTTGGAAAAATGTCCAAAAATAAATTCAAAAAACTAAACTGAATTATTTTTTTAGTTTAGCAATTATGATTACCGGATTATTTGTTTCCTGGATATTCTTTAAGTTTTTTAATTGTTCCGGTAGCTGACTAATTTTTTCAGGATTTAAATCAAACCATTGTTTAATCTTTAAAGCATTCATTGAGCATATCAACTCGTCTTTTTCATTTACGCTAGAAAACTCAAGTGGGACGAAGTCATTTATATTATTAATGTATCCGAGTCCAGATTCGGGACTATAATCATTTACAACGGTAGTCCTTTTATTCTTATCAAATATGGCTGTATAGTTTTTCTTATTAAAATTAAATGAGCAAAACACATACTGTGAGGATTCTTGAATTGTCCGCATCATAAAATATTTACCCGGGTCAAATTCTGGTGATGTTTTCATCTCATATGGAGGTGAGTATTGTCCCATATTTAAAACATATTTCGGAGTAAGTGAATTCGTACCGACATGAAATACCGTATCATTAAAAAGTTGATAGAAATAGAGTTGTTTGTCCAGTTTGTAAAACCATGAATTAGGATTCCATGCAAAAAAACTTGAGGTTTTGGGCGCTGAAAGGTAATTTGGGAATGTTTTCATAAGAGAATCAGTGTGATTAAATATTATTAACTTAATCTTTTCACCCCCCTGATAGTCTGGCATAAATGCTGCATATGTTTTATCATCAATGTTGCCAATTTCCGAAACGAAATCTGGTATTGATAAAGTATCGTTCAATTGTCCATCCAGCGAATACCCATATCTCTTTTTGTTCCTGCCAGCATATATCAGGTTCTTTCCCTCATCGTATGGCATAACACTATATGTACGCGAATATTCACCCGGACCATTACCCATTTGTCCTATCTTTCTGATGAATCTCCCATCATTTCTGTCAAAGAGCAAAATCTTTTCCCGGTCAATTGCTATCAAATATTGGTCATTTGAATATATAGCTAATCTTGTACCAGTTAAGCATTCATCTTTAGTTTCAAGCTGTATATACTCGAAATTTGTCGCCAGATCATTAATATTTATGGATTTTTTGTTTTCGAATGCTTCCTGAAGGTTTATAATCTCATAAAGATTCTCGTTTTTCGAATTACATGAAAATGTAATAAAAATCAGGAAAAGAATGTACATTGATTTCATGCTTATATAGCTTTAGATGAAAATTAAATACTCAAATCAAATATATGCCTATTTTTATAGTCATTATAACGCATTAGCAATTATTTTTATGTCAGTATAGAAATAAGTCTATTCAAAATGTATAAATAGTTAATAATGATCTTATTCTAAGAAGCTTTTCAAACCAGCAAGCTTGAATCTGTTCAGTATTGAAAAATATCATGAGGTATTTTGATCGGGTCACTAGTAGTTTCAGAAAATAGTGCTGGTAGTATCACTTTAAAGATTCAGTTGTCAATAGGGAGCAAATTTGTCCGGTTTCAGTGTATCCGTCCGGGGAACTACATGTTGCCAAAATGGCGTGGATTGTTAAAAGTTTCCGGGCAGTAATTCTTCCAGCCGGTTAGCCGGATAATCAGGCACCTTGTCAAGGAGATTCTTTATCCATGTAAACGGTTCGACGCCCCTTAACTGGCACGTTGCAATAAGTGAGTATATAACAGCTCCTCTTTGTGCCGCTTCATGCGATCCTGCAAACAG
>CAIMVD010000135.1 GCA_903844815.1 uncultured Bacteroidota bacterium
AGAACCCTTATTGATAATGCTCATAAGTTCTTCAACCTCGCTTTTGGTTAATTTAACGGTATATCTTATCATTTGTATATTTTTCCCAAATATACAAAATATACTCAATTATACGTCATATTATATTTAACATAACACTAGTGCAGTTATCCCAACCAACGTTACCATTCGTATTTATAATAGTCAAAGTTCTCTTATATCCAGTGTAAAAAGAAGTGGGAAGAGCTTTAGTGTACCGTTAACCAACATGCTTGATGGCACTTATATTATAGAAGTTAGCGATAGAAATACAAGTTATCGCCAACCATTAATAGTAAAACATAAATAGATTTATTTTATGCCCTATCAGGCTTGCGGATCCGTGATAGGGTATTAAAAGTCTCATTGAATTCCAAAATACATAATCAATTTAAACATTACTGTCAATCACAATATAATCTAAAGCATCCCTTCACTGTAAACCACATCCCGCAAACAACAAAAACAGAAACAATTATAATTCCAAAATTTGCGGTAAGAAGTTTCCAGCCCGTCCTTGCCTGTCGGAAGATTGAGGACTGGACGACAGAGTCCGTGTATATTTAGACACTTTTAAAATTTGTTCTACAGATAACACGGAGAAATTCTTCAAATTATTTTGATTTGTAACCGGACAAATCTTTGATCTCATCATTCCATATTATTGTGTGAATGAATTAACAATCATTTTGTATATTTGATCTGCAATACATGATTAAGTGACAAATTCGTTATATGTTGACAGTTTTCTATGACATGATAGTTTTAATTCAGCACGCATTTTAACACGGATGGTTAAGTTAATTGCCATCGTCAGCCCTGATAATTTGTAACAGTTGATACAATCTAATGCGAAGTTTTAAACCAACTTATAAAGCTTTCAGTACCTTGACTGTTCCTGCTACCGTGACCAAGTCAATGGGGCTGCCGGCCCTCTCTCCTGTTGTCATGGTTTTTGCTCGCCACCTTGATAGCTTTATAGTGACATGACAAATCCGTTTTCATTATCGGGACTCACTCATCTTGACTGCTTTATCGTGACACGGAAATCCTGCCCACTTACCGGGACTATGCAAAAACACATGCCAACCCTGATCCGGACGGCAACTAATTAAACCGCTGGGCCGTTATATTTAAGCCATCGTGTGACTGTGACTGTGAGAGATATACGTGGACATAAAGGGTTTAAAACTAACACGGACAGTAGGTTAAAATTACCTTCCGCAGGCCGGACAAATCCGTACCCACTCCAAAGTCTATTAGATATGATTTTAAATCACCGAACCTTCCACTACCGTGACTAATCCTGCTAATGTGACAAAGTCTTTGAACCTACCAGCTTATACTCAGTTGTCATGGTTTTTGCATAGGAACCTTGACAATTTTATCTTAACATCATAACTTCTGAATATATATATGGTACTTAATCTATTGATCATTTAATTAAAATCTTAAGTTACTGCATCGGCAGATTATTCTGCCAGGAGGATATGGTATTTACTTTCAAGTTATAAGTAACATCAAAAATATCAACCTTGTTTCAGAATTTACAACCTATCAGATAATACGTTATCAAAAGAATTGGAATATTTGAAAAAAAATGAAAAAACACTTGACTTGTATTCTCATTATCTTGTAACTTTGATATAGTCATTGTTTTTATAAAGTTCGTGCCAATTTTATAATGTCCTATCAATTCAACTAATTATGATAAATCAGTGTTCTTTCGATATAGAGCATACATAAAGTCAAATATCAGTTATCAACTAAAACTTAAGAGTTATGAGAAAATTGTATTTTGCTTTTTTAACGCTTACCGGCATCTTCCTTTTAGCAAGCCAAAGCTTGCTAGCACAGGAACAAAATTTAACTTGGGATTATCCATTAAAACCAGGAATGCCAGAGTGGAAAAATCTTCTTTCGCATAAAGCAATGGTAGATGCGTGTCAAATACCAGTAAATACTTTACCAACTTTATCTACAGATAGATTAGTTGAATTATGTCTTAGTTTTCCACTTTTTTTCACCATGGGAGCTTTCAACAATTTGCAGGAAGGTTTTGAGCAGGTCTCAACTGAATGTACCGGCTTTCAGGAGTTATTTAAAAGACCTGATGCTGGAAAGGTGTTGTTAAGATTATATCAGTCACTTGATCCTAAGAATGTTGAATACTTGCAAACTCCTTTAGAAAGAGGTCTTTATAAACAAAAGATATTCTTTTTGGAATTCATTCTCTCTCAGAAGATTATAATTGATAATTTGTAACTAATCAGTGATCTAGAGTTAGGAGTGTCTAGAGTGCCTAAAGTTAATAATAATAGAGTGA
>CAIMVD010000136.1 GCA_903844815.1 uncultured Bacteroidota bacterium
AATCGCTTATGGAAAGGCTTCAGAAGCTCGCTCCCGAGGTAAATTTCGTTAAGGCCTTCAACAGTGTAGGGAATGCCTTTATGATTGACCCTGCCTTTGAGAAAAAGCCTTCAATGTTCATTTGCGGAAACAACGACAAAGCAAAGATAGAGGTGACGGAGCTGTTGGATAAGTTAGGATGGGAAGTAGAAGACATGGGGAAAGTTGAAGCTGCAAGGGCAATTGAACCTCTTTGTATGCTATGGTGCATACAGGGTTTCCTGGGGAATAACTGGAACCATGCATTTAAATTCTTAAAACTAAAAAACGTTTAGAGTAGATTCTTTTTGGTTAATTTTGGGCTTTTGAAACAGATCTCAACTGACCTGATGGCCAATAATTATTTCAGCTTTAAACAGTTCACAATTTACCAGGATAAATGTGCCTTCAAGGTTGGCACTGATGGTGTTCTTCTCGGAGCCTATGCCGATGTTGCCGGAGCAGTAAATGTTCTTGACATCGGCACAGGAAGCGGGTTGATTGCATTGATGATAGCCCAGAGATGCGATGCTGCGATTGCTGCCATAGAACCTGATGAAGCCTCATTCAACCAGGCAGTTGATAATATCAACAACTCGCCCTGGAAAGAAAGGATAAAAGCCATCAACAGTGATCTTCAGGGTTATGAGCCCCACAATCTTAAATTTGACCTTGTCGTTTCGAATCCGCCCTATTTCACAGGTTCACTAAAGAATCCCGATCCCCGCAAGTCGGCTGCAAGGCATAATGACTCCCTTACTCCCTCCGAAATGCTTGAGGCAGTTGAACGTTTGTTAAATGAAAAAGGAAAACTTCAGGTAATAATGCCTTATGCCGAAGGAAATATTCTCATCGCCGAAGCACAGGGATACGGACTTTTTTGCAATAGGATCTTAAAGATTAAGCCTTTGCCAACTTCAGAGGTACGCAGGCTGATACTTACTTTCTCAAGGCAGCGGATGAAGGTCACCGAGAAATTCCTGACTATAGAGCACGGAAAAAGACATGAATTCACTGAGGAATATATGAACCTTACAAGGGATTTCTACCTTAAGTTTAAATAGGGTGATATTGATTTTGCCTTTGACGAGCTCGTAATCGGCGCTAGCTCTGTTCTTGCTCCTCCTGGGGCAAAGCCTTGATAGATATTGTAAAAACGAAGATTAAAAAAGATTTCTCCTCCTAAAAAAACTAATCTTTATACACATTTTATAGAGGGTTATACTTTTGATAAATTGTTCTGAAGTGGGAGATCCCTCATTCTTCCACTGGTAGAATTTTGGTTAAATAGTTTACTTTTTCTTGGTGAGGGATCTTAAACTCTTTGAAACAGATATTTTGTTAACACATTCACGTCAAAGAGAAGGAACCTCAACTATTTAACATAGAGAAAAGATATGATGTAAGATTAGTTTAAAAAAGGAGTGGTGGCCGGGACCGCAGAATATCAGATTGTTATGTATTTATTTCCCGGCCGGTAGTTACCTTGTAATATTTTGATTAATAAGTACTCCGGCCACTCCTCCTAAAAAAAAGGAGGGGAGAGTTACTGCCTGATAATTTCATCTCTAAATATGATGGACCAGTAAAAAGATGGCATTACTTATATTAGTTTCATTTTATCATCTCACTTACCGGAAGACCAAATTCCTCCTTCATCTCTATTCCCAGAGTCTTAAGTTCTTCAATTATGGGGTTGTAAATCTCAGGGTAGACCGGCCTTAATACTCCTCTCAGACTGATCTTGTCTTCGAGTATCAGTTTAACTGCAATTGCAGCAGGCAGGGCTACGGTTCTGGAAATAGAAGTGTTTGTACTGGCTGAGCCGAAATCGAGCATCGACGATTTTATAACCTCCCTTGTCCCGTCGGGATATAACGCCATGAAGATATGCTGCAAAACCACCATATCTCTCTCATTGTCTGCCAGCATCATCCTCGATATCATCCTGTCGGAAGTAATCTCGAACGGACTTGTTTCAGTATAATGCAGTGGT
>CAIMVD010000137.1 GCA_903844815.1 uncultured Bacteroidota bacterium
TGTCTTAAAAGTAATGAAGCGGTAAAAATCCGGCTTGAACGGTAAAGATGACGGGGTGAATTGAGGAAAGAGTTTTTCAATGGCTGAGAGTGATGGTTTAATGAGAGCAAGGATCAATTCATATTTAATAAATGGAAGTTCAAACCTTATTTTTATCATTTCATTTGCTTTCGCAGATATTTTTCCTTTTCACCTGGTATATTTGTTTATAAAACCTAAGAGATGAAATCGCTAAAAATCATTGGACTTACCTATTGCCTGCTCATATCAGCGGCAATATTTTCAGAAAAACTATATGGTCAGAATTTAAAAGAAAATCCCGCACTTGATGAAAAGGTAAAAAAATTTCTATCTGACCATTCCGGGCAATGGCATGATTTAAATATTCCGACTGCGGATGGCAAATCTCTTTATGATCTCATAATTAAGGGAAAATACAAAAATGCTCTTGAGATTGGCACATCAACAGGTCATTCAGGAATTTATATTGCCTGGGCCCTGGCCAAAACCGGCGGTAAGCTTGTTACAGTTGAAATTGATGAGGCAAGGCACAAGACCGCTCTTGAAAACTTCAGGCAGGCAGGGCTTTCGGAATATATTGATGCCAGGCTCGCGGACGCACATACTTTTGTAAAAGAGGTAACCGGGCCAATCGATTTTGTCTTCAGCGATGCGGATAAGGATTGGTACAAAAACTACTTTATTGCCGTAGACCCCAAACTTAAGGTCGGAGGTTGCTATACTACGCATAATATTTCCGACAGGAGTGAAGGCGGACGCGGAGGTCATGCAGGACGCGGAGGAAATGGCGGTTCGGGTGATTACCTTGGATATGTAAAGAGTCTGAAAAATTATGAAACTACTCTAAACACCTCAGGAGGAGGTTTATTGATAAGTTTCAAAAAAAGTGAGAAATAACTGCCCTCTGAACAATGGAGACTAATCTTCAAAGAAGCCTGGGATTGTTCCCGGCCACCAATATTGTTGTTGCCAACATGATTGGTGCCGGGATATTCACGACATCAGGGCTTCTGATGGGAGGCCTGAACAATCCCCTACTGATGTTGGGTCTATGGGTAGTCGGGGGAATCATAGCTCTTTGCGGTGCCCTCTCATATGGCGAACTGGGGGCTGCTATGCCCGGTGCCGGAGGTGAATATCATTTTCTGTCGAAGCAATATGGTCCGTTGTTTGGATTTCTGAGCGGATGGGTCTCATTCATCGTAGGTTTTTCTGCTCCAATAGCTGCTTCAGCCATGGGTTTCAGTGAATATTTCTGCAGGGCCTTACCAGTAATCCCTCAATGGTTTGAAGGTTTCGGAATAATGACAGTGGCGGGCACGAAAACGTTACTTTCAGTAAGTGTTATTCTGATATTTACCCTGGTTCATTACCGCGGAATAAAATCAGGCGCTCTGATTCAAAACATCCTCACTCTTCTTAAAGTTGCGCTTATCGTATTTTTATTACTGGCAGGTTTCATGTCTGATAAAGGCGAAATCAGCAATTTCAGCACAGGCGGATGGGTCTCCCCGGGTTTCTCCGGATGGAAGACAATAGGGCTATCCCTGATGTGGATAATGTTTGCATACAGCGGATGGAATGCTTCCACCTATCTCGGGGCCGAGTTAAAGAATCCGTCAAAGACTTTGCCCCGATCTCTCATTCTGGGGACTGGTATTGTAATGATACTCTATCTGGGTTTGAATGTACTGTTTGTATATGGTATAAATCCAAATGAAATTAAGGGGGTAATTTCTGTCGGAGGGCTGGCAATGGGGAACCTTTTCGGTAAGTCGGCCGACAGACTCTTCTCGCTTCTTATTGCGTTTGCCCTTTTTTCATCTTTGAGCGCATTTATTATTATCGGGCCAAGAGTTTATTATTCAATGGCAAAAGACGGGCTCTTTTTCAAATCTGTAGCCAGAATCCATCCAAAATACAAAGTTCCATCAAATTCCATTGTCCTTCAAGGCATTATAGCCATCATCCTGGCTCTTTCCGGTACTTTTGAACAAGTCCTTACCTATATGGGATTTGCTCTTGGCATCTTTCCAATTTTGACTGTGACGGGCGTTTTCATCCTGAGAAAAAACAACCCGTCAGCGCTTAAAATGCGGGGATTTCCCTATACTCAGATTGTTTATGTAACTTCCGGAATTATGATTCTGGTTCTTTCTTTTATGGAAAGGCCCTTTGAA
>CAIMVD010000138.1 GCA_903844815.1 uncultured Bacteroidota bacterium
CCTAAAATAAAAATTATGACAAATTGACATTAATAGTTGACGCGGCATGATAATAGATGTATATTTGTAAACTAGAATTAAGTTATTTATTTATTAAAAAAAAGTAGAAAATGGCAACAAACAAACCGACCGGCGACAACCACAGGATTGGCGCAGTTAAAAGCAGGAGTCAAGTGTACAATGAAAAGATTGCCCGTTTTATCAAAAGGGACTCCGACACGGGAAAGTTTATGGATGTGAAATCTGATAATAAACCATTTAAGGGAGTTTGCAAGGAAAAGTAAAGCCAGATTGATTGACAATCCGGCTTTGCGTCTTTTGAAAAGAACCAAGGCTAGCAACCTCGGTCATGTTTTTTCTTTGGTCAGAACAAACATATTACTTTCCTAGGACATTTCCAAGCCTTCCCTGTCTTTTCCTTCTGGTAGTATTAACAAATTTAATCAGTTAGGTGCTTAAAAACAAGTATTTACATTGCTATGCAATTAAACCAGATTGCGAATTTGTAGGAAATTATAAACTTAAAAATGATTTAAATGAAATTAAAAGTGTTTGTTCATGTCAATAATTCTCAGAAGTATAAAACTGCTGAGGTAAATGATGACCTAAAAGTAGGTCAGTTAGTTAAGGAAGTTGCCCACACCCAGACTGAAAATAAGGATTTCCTGGAAGATGTTGAAATCTATCTCGAAGATCAGGATGATGATCTTGATAAAGGGATTTCCATTAAGGAAGCCAACATCAAGCATGGTGATCATATTTTTGTCGGTAGGTGCAAGAAGGTATCGGTTACTATTAATTATGCTGGAAGAATATTCTCGACCAGTGTTAGCCCTGCAACAAGTATTAAAAAGTTGAGAAAGCTTGCTCTTAAGTATTTTGTGATTGATGATGTAAGTGCCGCAGACCTATTGTTATGGCTTAATAAAGAACCATTAGATAATCGGGAACTTATCGGATCTTTAACAGATTATCCTTCTTGCGGGGTCTCACTTGTCCTAGCAACCAAAAACGATATCAATGGTTAATTTGTCGTATGATATATTCCAAAGTCACTTTGAAAATCCTGAATATCTATCAGGAGAGATTGAAGGTAGATGGGGAATATCAACAATTGAAGATAGGCCGGAATGGCCTATCTTCTTCTTTTGGGTAGCTTCTGATACAGGAGGGGTCTATAATTTTAAATTTGACTTCACTGATTATCCAAATAATGCACCCACTGCAGTTCTATGGGATCTGGAAAATAAAGTCGTTTTACCACAGGATAAAAGACCTCAGAAAACGAAAAGACAAAACCAAGTATTTAAAATTTGGGGACGAGAATGCAATTACTTACCATGTGATAGATTAGCCATATTAGGTCATACTACTTGGCCTCAGGAACACCCTGAATTGATATGGGATAATGGAAAGGACACATTCATTAAATACCTTATGGAACTCTATCATATTTTAAATCCTTGACCTATGCAAAAATCAACAATCTCCTTTACGCAGTGGTTTAAATTGATACACGGATTAAAAAAGCGAAGTAAAGGGATAAGAGAAAGCGGTGCGTTTTTACTTACAAAATTAGGGTCAAGCAGGATAGATCGAATAGTGTTTTATGACCAATTTGATAAATCTGTTTCAGACACTGGAATAATTCAATTTAAGGGAGGTTATGATTTTTATATCTATCTGGGGGAAAATGACCTGGAGGTTTTTGCAGACATACATACACATCCCACAGAAGCTACCAATCAAAGTTGGTCAGACAGGAGCCACCCAATGATAAGAACTAAGGGTCATATAGCTATAATTGCCCCGGAATTTGCTGATAATTTGTTTTTGACACCGAATGATTGTTCTTTTTATAAATATAACGGGGAATACAAAT
The DNA here is from genome assembly GCA_903844815.1 of uncultured Bacteroidota bacterium. Taxonomy (GTDB): domain Bacteria; phylum Bacteroidota; class Bacteroidia; order Bacteroidales; family VadinHA17; genus LD21. The sequence continues at coordinate 1,883 of CAIMVD010000138.1, forward strand.
GGGAAAAGTTCCCTAAATCTTCACTTCCATTAACTCTTAAAATACGAAAACATGGATATAATACATGAAAACAGAGCTGCTATAGCGTTAGCGGAGCTTCATAATACTGATTTACCTGAAGCAAATAAAATGATCAATAACTCTAAGGTATGGCTAATTGCGAGCAATTCAATAATTCTTTCGCTGACGGAGCAAATAGCGTATATAACTGCTGTTAATATTGCAAATAGAGTATTCCGTGGTGGAGTCAATTGCATATTGCCTGAGGATGTTCCTAACCTTTTAGTGCTCAAAGCCGTCAGCTTTGAAGATTTGGTAATTCAATATGGCGGCTTATTAGCAACAGATACGCCAGACAAAAATGAAGTTAAATTACTTTTCGGTTTTGAATGTTATGACGAAAACTGTCTGGAAGTTGTTGCTGAAGGATGGAGAGGTGGTGTTAATTTATTCAATCAGCAGAGAGTAACTTTTACGAAGAAGGATAATCCAATTTCATTAGGACCCGTAGCGGCTGGATCCTTAGCCTGCTATTTTGCATTCTGTAAGATTTTCAAATTAACTGGTTCAGATTTATTGATTAATACTGGTGTTTCCTTATGGAATATTAATTCCGGAACAGAGTGGCATAAAGACTCAAATGATGGTCCAAGAAACATAAATATGCCAAGAAAAATCTGGGCACTTGGATTAGGACATCTGGGACAAGCGTATCTGTGGACACTTGGCTTAATGCCATTTACTAATCCATCAAATGTTTTATTCTTATTGCAAGATGATGATACTGTCGAAAACGAAAATATCGGCTCTCAAGTACTGTGTAGTGATTCAAATATTGGCTTCCCAAAAACAAGAGCTTGTTTAAAATTCCTTGAAGATTTAAACTTCAGAACCCAGATAATTGAAAAGAGATTCCTCCTCGGTAATTTTGAAGAAAAATGGTTAAAAGAATTTCCCTTTCTACTTAATGGTGTTGATAATGCAGAGACAAGAAGAAATATTAATAAAAACTATCTAAAACTCTTTTTAGATGGAGCTACCAATGGGAGCTCATCACTTTTTGATTCTTTCACAATAAAAAATGTTACGTATATTGAGAAAGAAGCTGACATCCTTTGGCCTTTAGCAGAACCTGATGAAATTGTGTTGCACAAAAATCTTTATGAAAGATATAACAAAGAAAACAAGTGTGGAATATTGACAAACATAGGAGTCTCTGTTCCATTTGTGGGGTTATTTGGGGCCACATTAGTTATTGGTGAATTAATTCGCTCTATGAATCATGGAACAATTTATTCAATCGTGTCCTTACGAATGAGCGACCTGTCTTCTGTCGTCGCTGTAGAGGTAGGGACTTATGATAATGAGTTATTGCGATTTGCGATTTAATTCCCAGTAGCTATTATGTTCCTGTTTAAACCTGTCATTTCATTTACAGCGACATAAAATATTATTTCTAATATTCTAGTTATTTAAAACACTTTATATATTTTAAAAATATTCAGAGCAGTCCCAATATCAATCATATACTTCTGCATTTGTCTTACCACGAATAAAAATCGCATGCAAAGTCTGGGTTGAAAATTTTCTTCCAGATTTACTATAAACATATTTGAAGTTGGTGGTTGCATTAACACAAATTACATTGACCCTGTATAACAATGAATTAGTTTTACTTTTAAGATAGATGTTTGTTTTGGCCCAATAAACAAAGAAGTAGAATATGATAGTCATTTTAATTCTTCCCGGCGTTTCCTTCCCCAAAATCTCTTTTTAACCATTCAGGCCTGTTACTTATACAAAACAGGCATCCCTTAACACTGTGAAAATGTTTCAGTCCTTCCATTACAGCATCGTTGCCATCCTTAAATGGACCGAGAAGTTTACATTTTTTCTCAGACGGTCTAAGCGGACACCCTTTCTTATGAACAGGATGTGAGTGATCAAAATGTGGTCTTGTTTCAATAAAATATAACGCAGTCATTTTTTTAATCCTGGTTTAAAATTATAACTCCGTCTTGCTCTCAGATCAGATTTTTCCCCTTCTTATAGAGCTATACAAATGCTTAATGTGAATACCATTCAAAAGGTTACCCTGAAAGCCGATATTATTTTAAAAATCATTATATCCTACTCATTATCTGATGATTTGAAATCGAGAAGGTAACCTTTCGAATCCGATCCCAATAGAACAGTTGATTAAACTTAATCTATTGGATCATGAAAAATTTAAAAAGACAGCCTGAAAAGGCAAAGAAAACCGACATGCTTATTCCGATTTTATCGGAAGATGCAATTCTAAAAACGAGTGAAATGATTTATGTCAGGGGAGGGGATGGTGAAGGCAATGGAGGAAATGGACCAATTATAATACCACCACCACCTCCTCCTATAATCTAAATTTAATTTAAGGAGTATTCAATTTCAATCTGAATACTCCTTAATATTTTAGTATATTCACCATATTTGAGGATATTATCTTTCAACCATGAGACGGGCAGTTCTCATAAATCTATTTATAATTACTTTTTCTGTTCTTGTCAGAGCACAGGAAAGAGTTACCTATGAACTTTTTTTAAAATTTACTGAATATTATAATTCTGGCGATTTTATAAAAGGGGAGCAAGCCATGTTGAGCGTACTTAATTCAAAGAACCCTACTGAAAGCTACATTGTTGCAGCATATAATAACTTAGGATTTATTAATAACCGTATGGGTAACTATAAGGAAGCACTGGGTTATCTTGATCTTGCTGAAAATTGCATAAGTAATAAGCTTAATGATACACGTGAACTTGGTGATATATACATAAATAAAGCATATCTATATATAAATCTTAAATCATTTGACACTGCACTCGAATATCTGGATAAAGGAACAGCGATATATAAAAGAATAAAATCTTCAGATACAAATTTACAGTATAGAATCTCTCTCGCATATATGAACAATGGATTAATCTATTATTCGCTAAAAGACTACCAAAAATCCTTTAAATTCTATGACGAATCTCTGAAGTTAAAATTAAAATACAATCTTGATGACCAGGATCTTCTTTTTCTCAATATGGCTAAGACATATTCAGCTACAAATGATCCATTAAAAGCCGAAGAATATTATATCAAAAGTATTGCCTGCTTTAAAAAATCATTTGGGACAAACTACCACAGATTAGCCGAGGTTTATTTTGATTATGGACTTTTTTTTGAAACGCAAAACAGAAAGACCGACGAACTGAAAGCATATCGCAAGGCCCTAACCATATGCTTAAAGAACTATGGGGAGAAGCATACACTTACATCATTATCTTACAAACATTTAGGAGATTTTTACCTTAAACAGGAAATAACTGACTCGGCACTCTTCTATTTTCAAAAATCTCTTATTTCAGTTGTTACAGGTTTTAACGACACATGTAAGTTTTCAAATCCGGGACCCGATTCGGCACTTTTCGATATCCGGCTGCTCGATGATCTTAAAGGAAAAGCCAGGGCACTTGAAATTCTTTCGGATCAACAACAATCCACAGAATCTAAAATTATAACTACAAAAAAGAGTCTGGAGACAATTGAACTGGCCCTTGCCCTGATTGATCGTATCAGGATAAACTATCTTACTCAGGAAAGCAAAATTTACCTGGCTGAAAATGAAAAAGAAACATATCTTTTTGCTGTGCATATTGCAGGGAATCTTTTTAAACTGACTAACGATAAGTTATATGTTCTTACAATGTTCAATATTGCTCAAAAATCAAAAGCAGCTGTTCTTCGTAATGAGCTAACGGAAAATGAATTGGTTTATACTGTCGGGATTCCGGATTCGATAAGAATAAAGCAAAATAGGCTTTCGGAAAATATTCCGGCTTATGAATATCTTGTTATTGAAGAGAATAAGAAAAGTAATCCCGATAATAGTAAGATCACTCTCTGGAAAGATGCCTTATTCGAAATGAAACGTGAAAATGAAAAGGCTAAGGAATTTATTGATAAAACATATCCTCAGTACAATAACCTTCTGCGAAAAACAGATCCCTCTGATTTATATGAGATCCAGAAACATATCTCTGATGATGAGATGGTAATAGATTATCTTCTTTCAACAAACTATAACCAAGGAAAAAGAAAAATGTACATTTTCCTGATATCAAAAGAGGAGTTTGATTTTCAGGAAACTGATATTGACTCTCTGATGGCTGTAAACACTGAAATTATTCGCCACCACAATATATTTTCCGGATCACAACAGGAAAGAAGTGAGTCATTCACAAGTTATACTTCAGCCCTCTTTTATATGTACGCCACTCTGATTAAGCCAGTTGAATGTTTAATAAAAGTGAAAAGACTAATAATTATACCTGATGAAGAAACAGGGCTTCTACCCTTTGATGCATTTCTTAAGTCTAAACCTGCACCCGGCAAAAATGATTTTGAAAACCTGCAATACCTTGTAAAAGATTATTCCTTCTCTTTCGGATATTCAACATCAACAATTATTGAAAATGAAAAAGGAATCAGACCTGCTAAGAGAATTTTTGCCTTTGCACCTGATTATAACAATGAAAAAGGAACATCCCTGCCTGGAGCAAGAAATGAAACCAGTGCTATTTTAAAACTCTTCAGAGGCAAGGAGTTTTCGGGAAAAAGTGCCTCAAAGCGGAATTTTATGGAAGCATTAAGAATTCCGGCAATCTTTCATCTGGCAATGCACTCACTTACTGATACTTCAAATTCAAAATTCTCATACCTTCTATTTGGTCAGGACGAAGCCAATATGAATGACGAGAAGCTTTATAATTACGAGATAAGTATTTGCAAAATAAATTCCCCAATGGTAGTACTTAGTTCCTGTAATTCAGGATCTGGAAAATTGTATAACGGGGAAGGAATTATGAGTCTTGCACGGGGATTCATACTTGCCGGTGCATCCTCAGTTGTCAGAACAAAATGGGACATAAACGACGAATCTGGGTCTGCAATTATAAAAAGTTTCTATACCTATCTTTCAAAAGGGATATCTAAGGATGAATCACTAAGACTTGCTAAGCTTGATTTTATAAAATCAAATCCCCCATATTACAGTAATCCCTATTTCTGGGCCGGCTATGAAGTTCTCGGTAATAATTCCCGGATAACTGCAAGAAACAAGTTTATATATCCTGCAATAATTGTCCTGGGACTGGTAATATTTGGGATTTTATACTACTTCAGGTGGCGAAGAATTGTTTTAGCACGGTCTTTATAATATTCTGACGACTGTACCAGAAGCGAAAAACATTTAACTGACTTTTCTTTTTCACCCGTTTTAAGATATGCCAGACCAAGATACCATTGCGCTTCTTTCTGATACTCTCCGGGCGTTTCTGATATAATTGCCAATAACTTCACAGCTTGGTTATAATTACCAGTTGCAAGGTATGTAATACCTGTATAAAAACGGGAGACCGTAATTGTGGTATCCTTATTAAAAACCTCATTAAAACCGATTAAAGCAGACTTATAATCACCGGATTTGTAATATAACAATGCATCTCCAGGATTATTGGATGCATTAGCCGTATTACGGATTACATTTGATTTTATTTCAAACGGCGCATAATACGATTTAAACAGTTTATCAGGATCAGAAGATGGTAACAAAATTCTGATAAGAATAAAAAGGCCAATTGATGCTGCTGCTATAAGTGCAGAATAACGAATTAAGTAAGATCTGCCGGATTTATTTGCTTCATCTGAATTTGTAGTCTGATTTGTTTTAGTAAATTCTGATTTAAGGGATTCAGCTACGAAATTTTTATTATTCTCTACAACGGATGGAGAATCAGAACTTTTATTTTTCTCTTCTTGCCATTCTTTTACCCAGCCTTCAGTTATTTGATCAATGTTATTCCTTTCAATTTCAGATTGCATAAGGCTTATCTCCCTTTCAATCTGCTTTTCATTGTATATATCAGCACGAGCATCTTTTACAAATTTTCTGCCAGAATCGTACCCGGTATATGATTTACTGTAATTCTGCATCCATTCGTTTGTTGTGTTTTGGACTGCAGTCAAATCAGGATCATTCAGGACATCTTCCAGATCAAAACGCCCTTTCATATATTCACTTATTTCATCAAACAGTAAATCATCCTCGTCCTTAATAACAAAGTAATTTTCAGGTTCTTTCAAAGGAATTTTCTTAAAAGGATCTACTTTTTCCGGTTTAATGTATTTCTTTTCCCTTTTCATCAAAATCTGCAATGTTTTTTATTCTTTAATTTATCTTAAACCCTTCGCTGTCAGACCATCATTCGGAATCCATAATCAAATTGTAATCCCTGTTCCCCTTCACCCTTTTAACGAGTTCCGCCTGTCCGATGCATTTTTCCTTTTTAACATACCCAGCCGAATAACCGAGTTTGTCGGCTATCTCTTTAAGCGAATAATCCTGCCAGGAGAGTTTCAGAATTTTTTGGTGCAAAGAATCCAAAGTTTCAAATGACCCGTAGAAAATTTTCTCACGAAGTTCATAATCCTGAGTTACTGTAAAATCCACTACCATGTCATCTTCAACTTTACGTTTTAAATAATTTTCTTCAACTCTTTTCTTATAAAGTTTCGATTTCCAAAGATTATTACAAATGCTATATAGATAAGTTTTAAGCTTACAGGTAAGAGTGAAATTATTTACATAGACGTTTTTAAGCAGAATCTCTAAGCCATCCTGGAATATTTCTTTTGAATCATCAACAGAACCGCCATTTTTCATTACCAGATGTCTTATTAATGGAAAACAGGAACTGTATAAATAATGCACGGCATGATCTTGCCGGTTTCTAAGACATTTTAATATTTCATCATCAGTATATTCTTTCACAAAAGAGCATTTATCTCATAACACATATTGCATATCAAATATAGCTTTTTTATGAATACCAGAAAATTTAACGCTAAAACAGGGTAACCTTTTTATACCAATCCCTATTAAACAGTTATATGAGGTAATTAGAAAGTATGAATATGTCATAATAGATTGACTATGTGTATTCTGAAACTTTAAGTCTTTTTAAAATACAGATTTAAAAATCGGGCTCATAGGAAATAAGATATAGAATATTGCTATTTAATCAAGTAATATATATTAACAACGCTAAACTATAAAAATATGATTATTTCAAAATCCCAAGGTCAAACAGTGCTTGAAATTCATACTCAAAAGGGTTTAAAATTATTTAATATAAATAGAATTAGATATATCAAATCCTTAAGAAAAGGATCTGTAATTTATCTGACTAATTTGGAGAATGTTAAAACTAACTATCTTATCAAATTGTATGATTATTATTTGCCCAGTCCGCATTTTTTTAGATGCCATAATTCATATTTGATAAACTGCAATTTAGTTGATTGTTTTTGTAGTAATGAAATAATATTAAAAGAGAACATAAGAATTCCATTATCTCGAAGTAAGAAACAATTATTTAAAGAAAATTTAATTGAATTACAGATGAATTCATAATTTTCTTGACTGAAGAATTGAAAACCTGAAAAGCCAGTTGATCTCCATGAATTGAAATACAACCATACCATTCGTCGTGGTTTTATACCATCTATACCCGTTTTTAATCGGACTATCATAAAAAACTGCCGTTCATTCTGCATTGTATTGAAAGTTTTCGTTAAGTAACCTACCTTTCATGTATCCATTGATTTCATTTAAGCTTAAAATCAAATATTATTATATTCTATGGATTATACTGAGAATAGAACATCTTTAGATATTAGTATTGGCAACCGTTTACAACGGATAGCAAACGTTCTTCTTATTAATTCCAGCTTTATTGATAATCCCGGACTGCTCAATGGTAAAATGGGAATTGCAATTTTTTTATACAATTATTCCCGATACTTAGGTTCCAGAATATTTACAGATTATGCAAATGAACTGATTGATGAAATCTATCAGGATTTAAACATAAACACTCCATTAGATTTTGCCAATGGACTTACTGGAATTGGTTGGGGGATCGAATACCTGGTGAAAAACAGTTTTGTTGAAGCTGATACTGATGAGGCTCTATCAGAAATTGATAATTTAGTATATCGCAATAGTCTCAATCGCCCTTTTTTACTCGAAAATGATAAGGATCTTTTTGGATACGGAATATACTATATTGCCAGGTTAAGAGTACGTGAAAATGATGATGATAATCTTAATACCCTTTTTAAGAAACAACACCTTATATACCTTACTGATGATGTAGAAAGGATTCTGACTCAAAAAGAATATTTGAAATTTAATATTGTATCATTAAGTACTGATACTATCAATTCAATACTGTTTTTTCTTCTTGAAATGCACAGGATAAGGCTATTCCCAATAAAAGTTGAGAAATTATTCCATAGTCTGCCAGAGTTTATAGAATTGGGGCAATATAGTTCTAATGACAAATCAGCTCAATCGCTATTACATCAATTGACCGAAAAAATTATTCCTTGTATTTCAGATAAGGCGTTGCAAAGTACTTTCAGAAAAATTCTTAAGAAAGCAGATATCAAGGTAACAGATATTAATTCTGCCGATGATAATTTGGCTGATCAGTTCATAAAATATTCATGGCAACAATTAATTTATGCTCAATATATTAAAGAGGACTATGCTTCTCTGAATAATGATAAAAGAGTTTTTTCAATTATCGATAATGAAGGAAACTGGAATTGGCGACTAGATAATCTGAATAAGAACAATTTGGGATTAGATGGACTTGCAGGAATTGGTTTGGGATTTTTAAATGGAAGAATAAAGGATGAGTTGAGAACGGGGAAGTCTGAAATCAGAATGCAAAACAATATAGAATAGATTGGGAAAAAGTAGAAAACATATTGTCAATAATGGTTTAACAACCTCTTCTAATGAAGGCTTCAAGTCAGATTTAGCAGATGTTACCTTTGTTGTTCCTATTCGCATCGATTCGCGGGAACGAAATGATAATGCGGACTCATTAATCAAGTATACGTTTAAACATTTTGAAACAAACTTTATTCTTCTTGAGGTTGATGAAAACCGTAAATTTTATCCAAAATATGAATTTGACGGATTTAAATATTGTTTTATTAAAGACAGCTATGAAATATTTCACCGGACACTATGGATTAACAAGTTATTTTCGATGGCTACCACCACTTATGTTGCAGTTTGGGATACTGATGCCATTGCACCGCCTGGCCAAATCATTTTAGCTTTAGATCAGTTACGTAATGGGGCATCTGTGCTGAGTTTCCCATATGATGGAAGGTTTTATTCATGTGATAAAGTTTCTTATGATTTATTTAAACAGCATACTGATATTAAAATATTACTTAAGCGTATTCCTGTAATGCACTTGATGCATGGATACCATTCTGTTGGAGGTGCATTCATTGTGAAAAAAGAGCAATATTTAGATGCTGGTGGAGAAAATGAGAATTTTTATGGATGGGGTCCTGAGGATACTGAAAGAGTTAAACGTATGGAAGTTCTGGGTTTGACGATTTCTTACACACTAGGTGCACTTTTTCATCTTTTCCATCCGATAGGTAAAAATAGCTGGTTCGCAAATTCTTTTATCGAAAGAATAAACAGAATGGAGCTTTTGAAAACCAGTAGTTTGGATAAATCTAAGTTAAATATCATATCTGAATGATTTCGCTTTTCATTTTTAAATCAGGTGCCAGGGGAATGCAATATGGTATCGGAACCTATATCAGGGAGTTGATAGATTCTCTCCTGAGAGTAGGTGGTATTAAAATATATCTTGTTTCATATCATAATGTAAACAGTAAAGAATTTTCAAACAGATCAATTTCTAACAATTATGCTGAGATTAACATTCCATCACCAATAATACACACATCTCAAAACAATTCTTCCGATAAAAAGTATGCCTATTCGGTTGTCCGGCTGTTAAATAGTTTAATTCCTCAAAATGGTAAAGTCGTATTTCAGATTAATTACCTGGATGATCTTTCAATTGCAAATAAGTTAAAAGAAATTTATAAGTGCCCTGTTATCAGCATAGTTCACTTTGCTCAGTGGCAACAATTATTTGATGGAAACAGGAAAAAGTTGAGCGGCCTTAATATCGATCAACCTTCAAATAACATCGAATTTACCCTGTCAAAAGAAAAAGAGTTCTATAAAGTATCGGACCATATCGTTTCTGTTACCCGATATATGAAAGATTTCATTATAAATGATTATGACATCAATCCGGAGAAAATCACTGTTATTCCCAATGGGTTGGAATACTCTAAGTATAAAACTATTTCAAAAGATGAAAGAGATAGTCTTAAACAGAAATTAGGTTTTGAAAAGGATGAAATACTAATCCTTTTTTCTGGAAGAGTCGATCCATGCAAAGGAATATTTTACCTACTCGATGCTTTTGAAGAAGCTTGTAAGAAAATCCATAATCTCAGGCTAGTACTGTTAGGAGAGGGCAATATTCAGGATTGTCAGAAAAGGCTACAGTCTTCTTTTGGGAAAATTACTTATACTGGATTTCTGTCGAGTGAATTAGTAACATCATTTTATCATTTGGCTGATATCGGAATCGTTCCTTCAATCTACGATCATTGTCCTTACACTGTTCTCGAGATGATGGCAAATCTTATTCCATTGATAGCCACAAGGATTAACGGCTTGGATGAAATTCTCGATGATAATCAGTGCCTCTTTGTTAATCCTGTTTTAAGCAAAGAAGGAGACATCTCAATTAATTCAAATGAATTATCAAATGCAATCCTCAATTTGGCGGAAGATCCATACCTCAGAAATGAACTCGCAGTTAACTCTTATAGTTGTCTCATTAAAAGGTTTACAGCCTCCAGGATGGCAGACGAAATGAACAACCTTTTTCAAACTTTGACATCTACCAAAACATTTCCGGAATATGAAAAGAACACGTGAAGATAATACAGTATCCGTTATTCAGCGAGCGGTAAAATATTTTAAAATACCTGTAACTAAAAGCTCCGTTAAGGAGGAGCTCAAATCCCATCCATATTACCCATCCTTTAAAAGCATTTGTGATTCATTTACTGAGTGGAAAGTTGAACATTATCCATTGAGGTACCTACCTGAAGAGATGAAAGAACTAACTGCTCCATACATAGCGCATTTCAACGATGGAGGAGGGCAACTGGCATTTGTATCGAAAATCATAAATGACAAGGTTACTTATTACGATTCTTACATCTCAAAAAGAGAGATAGGCTTTAAGGAGTTTAATGAAAGATGTTCAGGAGCGGTCATTTTACTTAACCCTGATGAAAGATCGACAGAAAGAAACTATAAGAAGAAATGGCAGGATGAACTGATCGGTCAGTCAATTTTACCAATTGTGATTTTCACTATTTTGCTTTTTATAGGTCTTACGGTAATAAATTCATTTATTACTAGTGAAGTGGTATTTCAAAAAACTCTTGTTTTATTATTTCTAACAAAGACAATTGGAATTGCACTTTCTGTTCTACTTATTCTTCATGAGTTTGAAGTTCGTTTATCTCTTACAGATAAACTTTGTCACTTGAATAAATCTACAAATTGCAATACTGTTTTGAACGATAAAGCCTCGAAGGTATTTGGATGGTTTGGTTGGGCTGATGTAGGTATTGTATATTTTACAAGTTGCATCCTGCTTCTATTGGATAGTCCAGGAACTGGTAAATATTCATTATTGGCTATTCTGTCAGCTCTTTCACTGCCATATCCAGTGTTCTCCATTTATTATCAGGGATTTGTGCTTAAGAAATGGTGCCCGATGTGTCTGGGGATTCAGCTAATATTGATAACTGAGTTTATTCTGTTGCTGCCTCAATTTTCAAATATATTTATCTCATTCAGCACTTTATCTGATCTTGTTCTGACATTTCTTGTAACAGGCATCATTTACACTCTGGTAATACTCTATCTCAGGGAGAAAATGTCAAATGAAGTGCATTACTATAAATATCTTGGTTTTAAGAAAAATCCAGATGTTTTGAGAACTATTCTACTTAATCAGAAACATTATGAGATTTCTGTAAATGAAACCAGTCTTGTTTTTGGAGAAAAAAATGAATCACTTAAAATCACAGCTTTTTTAAGTCTGAATTGTTCCCATTGTGCAAGAGCTTTTGAAAGCATCAAAGAAATGCTTAATTCTGAAATTAAGACTCAAATAAATATAGTACTAATTACATCTGACACAAAGATATTGAATGCTTTATACCATTTAAACAAGAGAAACGAGGTTAAAGAAGCCTTAACTATTCTTGAGCAGTGGTATAATTCTGATCCATATTCAAGGAGCAAAATATCCGAGACCCTCTGTATCCCGGAGGCAAATGATATTTCGAATGAAGTCAACAACGAAAATAGTAAGCTATTTGAAGCATGTAATGTGATTGGAACACCTACGTTTTTTATTAATGGATACCTGCTCCCCAACCAATATGATGTAAGTGATTTAAATTATTTTTCTGAGGTTTTCGTCAGAAAAGAGGCTAATGTTTACTAAGGAATCGAAACTATTTATATAGAAGACAGATATAAAAAACCTTTAAAGTACAATAATATTTCTCTAACAAGAAAGGAGGTAATATGGCAAAGATAAAGATATAATTGGATAGGGAGCCAGCCCTTTAAATGAAATCCAGATTGAAACAAGAAATTAAATATTATTAACATTAAATTTAAGAGAAATGAAAAAACTTAATAAATTGGAGATCAATTCTGAAAAATTAATGAAAAATGAGGAATTAGTTACCTTGAGAGGTGGATATGGCTCTGGTTGGGTTAAATGTTTCATAGGTTCAGTTGCTTGTGCAAATAACCCTGTAGCTACTTGTGAAGGTAGCGGTATCGGTTCCGCAAGATGGTTTTGTAATACCTATTGTCCTTCATGGACGAACTTAGTTTGTGCAGGAGGTTAATTTATTTTTAGGAGGGAGTCATAGACTCCCTCCTGTGATTAGTCTTGTTATCAAGTATTTAACTAAATAAACTTAATAGATGAAAATCCTTATAATATTCCTTATTCTCTCCTCAAGTGGATATGGTTGTTTAAATGTAAAAAATGTAGATGATTCTAATAAAGTTACATTTAACCTAAACCCCTTTCCTAAAATTACTAATTTGAAACTTACCGATTTGGGCTTCGTTGATATTGAGTATATCTCATTGGAAACCAAAGAATCTAGTTTATTTTCTTGTCCTAATACTTTATTTGCTAGAGGTAAATTAATAGTTGGTGATAGAGTTTATATAGTTGTAATTGGTAATGATATACTAAAATTCAAAGACAATGGGTTGTTTGAAAAAAAGATTGGAACAGTTGGAAGAGGACCAAATGAATATCTAGTTGCTCATGATGTTCAGCTTGACAAAAAAACTCAAGAAATTTATTTGCTTGCACGGTGGCAAAAGAAATTTTTCGTTTATTCAGAGAACGGTAACTTATTAAGAACTTTTCCGATCACATTTTCCCCAAGCGAGTTTCAATTTATCGATGATAAAATATTATGTTATAGTGAAAATCATATGGGTAATATTGAAAAGAGCTACAACTTAATCGATACTAATGGAATAATTCTAAAAAGTTTCGCTAATAAATACCCTTTTGATAATCGTGATGCATATGTTATTCAAGGTGAAAACCTATTTTACCATTTTAATAACCAAGTCTTTAAAAAAGAAGTTTATTCTGATACAGTATTTTTGTACAAAAACGGGGCCTTTAGACCCAATTTGGTAATTAACGTCGGAGAAAAACTAATAACGCCAAATGCTCGTTCCCAATTTGACGGTCTATATCTTGCCTGTAATTACATTAGTCCATTAAACTTGTTTGAATTTGGTGATTATGTATATTATGAGTTTGTATCTAAGTTTGATTTTTCTAATACATTGAGCTTTGGTTTTATCGGGTCAAAAAAAAGCGGTTTTCAGACCTTGATAAATCCAGAAAAAGGTTTAATTAATGATTTGGATGGGGGTCCGAATATATTGCCCAGAACAACAAAAGATGATAATACAATCATCGGATGGGTAGATGCCTTACAACTCAAAACTCATGTTGCCTCTGAAGCGTTTAAGAATTCTTTACCAAAATACCCTGAAAAGAAAAAAGCGCTTGAAAACCTGGCAAATAGTCTTAAAGAAACTGATAATCCAGTTTTGATATTGATAAAGTTGAAGAAGTAAACTATGCCGACTTTTCCCATATTTCAACAGCTCGATTCTATGGACTGCGGTCCATCATGCCTTCGAATGGTGGCAAAATACTATGGAAAAAACTATTCACTTCAGGAGCTAAGGTCTAAATCGTTTATTGGAAAATCGGGCGTTTCAATGCTGGGTATCAGCGATGCCGCTGAATGTATCGGTTTCCGTACCCGGGGTTACCGTCTTACTTGGGAGCAGCTCCGTGATGACGTCCCTCTTCCATGCATAATCCACTGGAACCAAAGGCATTTCGTTGTTGTATACGAAATTAGAAAAAGAAGAATTGGTGCATGGAGCATGGGGCGTGGGACAAGGAGCGAAAGGCATAGGGCTAAGAGCACAGATAGTCTTATAAAAGTGGCAGATCCGGCTTCCGGTTTGCTGACTTATCGTGAAGAAGAATTTCTGAAATGCTGGTACAGTACTAAAAGTGAAGGTGTGCAGGAGGGAACTGCTCTTCTACTTGAAACTACTCCTGAATTTTACCGTAAGGAAGATGAAGAGAAAAGTAAATTATCCTTTATCTATCTTCTGAATTACATTCGTCCTTATACAAAATATATTCTTCAGCTTATGTTAGGCATGTTTACTGCCAGCATAATAAGCCTGATTTTCCCTTTCCTTACCCAATCACTTGTCGATTCTGGTATTGGTAACAGTAACATGACTTTCGTGATTATGGTGCTTGTAGCACAATTGATCCTAAGTTTAAGTCAGACTGCTAACGGACTTCTCCGTAACTGGATTAGTCTGCATGTTACCAGTAGGGTAAGCATCTCCCTTATCTCTGACTTCCTCATAAAACTTATGAAGCTTCCTATCTCATTTTTTGACTCTAAGCTCATAGGGGATATAATGCAGCGTATCGGTGATCATAACCGTATCCAATCGTTTCTTACTGATTCACTTATCAGTATTATTTTTGCAGTTATTACTCTGGTGATGTACACAATAATTATGGCTACATACAACCTGAGTATACTTGGAGTTTTCCTTCTGGGCAGTGCACTCTATATAGGCTGGGTGGTCCTTTTTCTGAAACGCCGGCGAGAACTCGACTACAAAAGGTTTCAACAGAGCGCGGCAAATCAGAGTAACATTGTTCAGCTGGTAACCGGTATGCAGGAGATAAAACTCAATGGCTGCGAGAAGCAAAAAAGATGGGAATGGGAGAGGATTCAGATAAAGCTCTTTAAGGTAAGTCTTAAAAGCATGATGCTTAATCAGAACCAACAACTGGGTGCAGCTCTTATTAACCAGGTAAAAGACATTTTTATATCATTCCTATCTGCAAAGGCGGTAATTACCGGTGAAATGTCTCTTGGTATGATGATGGCTGTTCAATATATTATAGGCCAGTTAAATGCCCCGATACAACAGTTTATTAGCTTCACACAGGCTGCACAAGATGCCCGGATCAGTCTTGAGCGTCTGGGTGAGATCCATAACCGGGATGACGAGGAAAAACCTGAGGACGACAGGATAAAGGTGATCCCGGTGGATAAGGATCTTGAAATCCGGAATCTGTTATTCCAGTACGAAGGACCTAATTCAGAAAAGGTTCTGAATAATATTTCTCTTTTAATACCTGCAAAAAAGATAACTGCAATAGTCGGGATTAGCGGCAGCGGTAAAACGACATTAATAAAACTGTTGCTTGGTTTCTATAATCCTATTAAGGGAGATATTCTTCTTGGCGATGCTCAATTAAGCCGTTTCAGTCAGGCTGAATGGAGAAAGAAGTGCGGAGTAGTTATGCAGGAGGGTTTTATCTTTTCTGATACTATTGCAGGGAATATTGGGCTTATAGATGAGATCCCAAATAAGGAAAAGATTGACAGGGCAACAGAAACAGCAAATATAAAAGAGTTTATTGAAAACCTTCCACTAGGTTATAATACGAAAATAGGGAATGATGGCCATGGACTGAGTACAGGACAGAAGCAAAGAATCCTTATTGCCCGTGCAGTTTACAAGGAACCCGATTTTATCTTTTTCGATGAAGCTACAAATGCTCTCGATGCCAGGAATGAAAAAACTATAATGGAGAACCTTAAAACTTTCTTTAAAGGAAAAACAGTTGTTGTTGTTGCACACCGTCTGAGCACAGTAAAAAATGCCGATCAGATAATTGTACTCGAAAAAGGAGAAGTAGTTGAAAAAGGAACACACAAAGAACTTGTGGAACTAAAAAGTGCATACTATAATCTGGTGAAGGATCAATTGGAGCTGGGAGGATAAGGTCTTGCAGGACTTGCACGACATATTTGACAATTAATAAATCAATTAATTAAATCCCCCATTTGGGGGATTTAGGGGGTAAAAAAGATGCCAGAATTAAATAAACAAGAACTCCAGAGCCCTGAATTACAGGAGGTAATGTCAGAAATTCCGGGAAGTTTTCTCAAGTGGGGATTGTTTGTCTTCTTTGGTATAATTCTAATCCTGCTGGTTGGAAGTTATTTTATTAAAAATCCTGAAATTGTTACTGTTCCTGTTATAATTACAACTCAAAATCCTCCGGTAACCCTAGTAGCTAAATCGGGCGGAGAGATAAGAGAAATGTTTGTTAAGGAAGGATCAATTGTTTCAGCTAATGAGAATATTGCTTTGATAAGTAATACCTGTGTATATGAAGACTACCTGACATTAATTCAAACTATCAGGGAGTTTAATGAAAAAACAAACTGGATTGAAGTTGTAAAATCTCATCTATCTCCGCCAGATATTTCTCTTGGGGAGATGCAGAGTATCTATTCTCAATTTCAAAAGGGATGGAAGCAAATGAAGGATTATCTCGAACAGGGGTATATTCCAGCCAAATTAAGTCTTCTTGAGAAGCAACTTGTAAAGAAGACGGAATATAATAAGGAGCTCATTAAGCAGGAGAAATTTCTTATTGAGGATCTGGCACTCACTAAAAACAGTTTCGATCGCGATTCAATGCTTTTCAATAAAGACAGTTACTCTCTTTCAGCTAAAGAATTTAATAAGTCGAGACAGGTTTATATTCAAAAGCTTTACTCGTTCAGTGTTTTTAATGCCTCACTCAGAAATAATGAGTCAGATTTTCTTAGGATGAAAGAGACGAGGCTCGATCTTCAGGTTCAGTACGATAAGGAAGTAAAACAATATATCTTAAGTATTGAGGAATCATTGCAGTTACTACGATCTTCAATTTCTCAATGGGAAGAGAGGTATGTCATAAAGAGTCCGGTGGCAGGCAGTATGACACTAACCCGTTTCAGAAATGAAAACCAGGTAATTAAGCCGGGTGAAATACTTGCTACTGTTATTCCTTCAAGCCCTGTAAATATTGTTGTAAGAGCAATAATTCCTATTTCCGGTTTCGGAAAGATTGAGATTGGGCAAAAGGTTAATAACAAGCTCTCCGGATTTCCCTATATGCAATATGGTGTCTTACGAGGGAAAATTTATTCAGTATCTCAGGTTCCGGGTGAGGGAGGATTTAGCGCTGATATAGAATTGACTGAAGGAATGACATCCACCTATAGGGAGAAAATCAGGTTTATTCATGAGATGGATGGGACTGCAGATATAATCACCAGGGATTCGAGGCTGATAAATAGGTTTATAAATCCATTAAGAAGTACAATTAAGAATTGAAAATATCAATGTGATATAGTAATCTGAAAGAGAAGGGCAGGAAGTTTTGCCCTGTGCTCTGAGCTCCGTGCCCTGAGCCAATCACTTCCTGCCCGGACCTTTCTCTCACAAGAAAGGAGGTATTATGGCAAAGATAAAGTTTTAACCGGATTGGCAGCCATACCTATAATGAAATCTGAGGTTCAAACAAACAAAAATTTAAAAATTATTAATAATTACGAAAATGAAAACACATAGTAAATTGAATATTAATTCAGGACAGATTCTAAATAATGCAGAACTGATAACTTTAAAAGGAGGAACTGAGCTATTGTCATGGCTTACTTGTAGAGTTGATGGTGTTATATGTTGGAGCAATCCTGTAGATAATTGTGAAAGTACTCGGTATGTATGTAATTATATCTGTGGACCCTGGACAGAAGCTGTATGTGTAGGTCCTATTCAGTAATCTTGCTGGAGGGAGTTCTTTTACTCCCTCCATTTAACCGATATTATTGAAAAAATTTAATCTGAATGAATCAATCACAATATTTCAATAACATGAAAATTTATTTTAAGATCCAAATAATTTCTTTATTAGTAATTTGTTGTCAAAGTTCACCTTACAGGGACAATACCAAAATTGTAACTTTTGATTTAAAAAAGCTTCCTGAAGTCACCAAGATAAGGCTTTCTGAATTAGGTTTTGATAATATTGAATATGTTCCCCTTGAGACGAATGAAAAAGGGCTGATACAAAATCGAATTAATTTAGGTTCATTTGGTGATAAACTATTAGTTGGAAATAGTTTTTTTATAATAAAACATTTCAATACTATATTAAAATTCAAAGACAATGGATCATTTGTTGCCAAAATCGGAACTGAGGGACGAGCGCCAAATGAATTCCAGGCCTGTCATGACGTGGAAACGAATGATAATGGCCAGAATATTTATATTGTTGATGGCTGGAAAAGGAAATTATTTGTTTATTCTGAAAGTGGTGATTTTATAAATACAATTAACTTCCCTGTTAAGGGTTTTGGTTACTTCAGATTAATTGATGATAAGTTTCTTTATTACAACGATAACCATCTTGGGAATATCGTGAATAGCTTTAATTTAATAGACCTAAATGGGAATATAATCAAGAGCTTTCCAAATAAATATCCATTTGTTAAATATAAAAATGATGCATATGGGTATGACCACGAAAACTTGTTCTATAGATTTAATAATAGACTTTTTAAGAAGGAGGTTTACTCTGATACAATCTTTTCATATGACAATATGAGTTTTAAACCTCATATGATAATTGAAGTAGGAGAAAAATTAATTACACAAAAAGCACGATCTGAGTTCCCCGGTATGGATCTTGCAAGAAACTATATTACGCCACGGAATTTATTTGAATTTGGCGAGTATGTATATTACGAGTTTATGTACAAGTTTGATTTTTCAAATGCATTGATCTATGGTTTTATTGGTTCAAAAAAGAATGGTGTTCAAGTCCTGATAAATAAGGAAGATGGTATAATTAATGATCTGGATGGAGGTCCAAATATAATACCCATAACAATTAAAGATGATAATACAATTGTTGGTTGGTATGATGCCATACAAATCAAAAAATATGTTGACTCTGAGGCTTTTAAAAAATCAAAGCCAAAGTACCCGGAAAAGAAAAAAGAGCTGGAAAAAATGGCAAATAGTCTTGAAGAGACTGACAATCCGGTTTTGATATTGGTAAAGTTGAAGAAGTAAATTATGTCGACTTTTCCACTATTTAAACAGCTCGATTCAATGGACTGTGGTCCATCCTGCCTTAGGATGGTGGCAAAATACTATGGCAGAAATTATTCTCTTCAGGAACTAAGGTCTAAATCGTTTATTGGCAAATCGGGTGTTTCAATGCTTGGTATCAGCGATGCAGCTGAGAGTATCGGTTTCCGCACCCGAGGATACCGTCTTACATGGGAACAACTACGGGATGAAGTCCCTCTTCCATGCATAATCCACTGGAACCAAAGACATTTCGTTGTAGTGTATGAAATTAAAAAAAGGAGAAAAATAAGTGCATGGAGCTTGGGGCGTAGGGCAAGGGGCGCAGGGCACAGGGCTCAGAGCACAGAAAGTCTTATAAAGGTGGCAGATCCGGCATCTGGTTTGCTGACGTATTCTGAAGGTGAATTTCTGAAATGCTGGTATAGCACAAAAAGTGAAGGTGTTCAGGAGGGTACTGCTCTTCTCCTTGAACCAACTCCTGAATTTTATCGTAAGGAAGATGAAGAGAAAAGGAAATTAAGCTTTACCTATCTTCTTAATTACATTCGTCCTTATTCAAAATATATTCTTCAGCTTATGCTCGGTATGCTTACTGCCAGCATAATAAGTCTTATCTTTCCATTCCTCACACAATCTCTTGTAGATACAGGTATCGGAAACAGCAATATGGCTTTTGTTGTGATGGTGCTTGTGGCACAACTTATTCTAAGCCTAAGTCAGACTGCAAACGGATTACTTCGAAGCTGGATAAGCCTGCATGTCACAAGCAGGGTAAGCATCTCATTAATCTCTGATTTTCTTATTAAACTGATGAAGCTCCCTATTTCATTTTTTGATACTAAGCTCATTGGTGATATCATGCAACGTATTGGAGACCATAACAGAATTAAGTCATTTCTCACAGATTCTCTTATAAGTATCATTTTCGCTGTAATTACCCTGGTAATGTACACTGTTATTATGGCTACGTATAACATTGGTATTCTGGGAGTTTTCCTTCTAGGCAGCGCACTCTATATAGGCTGGGTGGTCCTTTTTCTGAAACGCCGTCGAGAACTCGACTACAAGAGGTTTCAGCAGAGCGCGGCAAATCAGAGTAACATAGTCCAGCTTGTAACAGGTATGCAGGAGATAAAACTCAATGGTTGCGAGAAACAAAAACGATGGGAATGGGAGAGGATTCAGATAAAGCTCTTCAAGGTGAGCCTTAAAAGCATGATGCTAAATCAGAACCAACAGCTGGGAGCGGCACTTATTAACCAGGCAAAAGACATTTTTATCTCATTCCTCTCTGCAAGGGCTGTAATTACCGGTGAAATGACTCTTGGTATGATGATGGCTGTTCAATATATTATTGGTCAGTTAAATGCCCCGATACAACAGTTTATTGGTTTCACACAGGCTGCCCAGGATGCCCGAATAAGTCTTGAACGACTGGGTGAGATACACAACAGGGATGATGAGGAAAAACCTGAGGATGACAGAATAAGGGAGATTCCTGCTGATAAGGATCTTGAAATCCGGAATCTGTTATTTCAGTACGAAGGGCCAAATTCTGAAAAGGTTCTGAATAATATTTCGCTTGTGATCCCTGCAAAAAAGATAACTGCAATAGTCGGGATTAGCGGCAGCGGTAAAACGACATTAATAAAACTGTTGCTTGGTTTCTATAATCCTGTTAAGGGAGATATTTTTCTTGGCGACACTCAATTAACCCGTTTCAGTCAGGCTGAATGGAGAAAGAAGTGCGGAGTAGTTATGCAGGAGGGTTTTATCTTTTCTGATACTATTGCAGGGAATATTGGACTTATAGATGAAATTCCAAATAAGGAAAAGATTGACAGGGCAACAGAAACAGCAAATATAAAAGAGTTTATTGAGAACCTTCCACTAGGTTATAATACGAAAATAGGGAATGATGGTCATGGACTTAGTACAGGACAAAAGCAAAGAATCCTTATAGCCCGTGCAGTTTACAAGGAACCTGATTTTATCTTTTTCGATGAAGCTACAAATGCTCTTGATGCCAGGAATGAAAAAACTATAATGGAGAATCTTGGACACTTCTTTAAAGGAAAAACAGT
Organism: uncultured Bacteroidota bacterium; assembly: GCA_903844815.1. Classification (GTDB taxonomy): domain Bacteria; phylum Bacteroidota; class Bacteroidia; order Bacteroidales; family VadinHA17; genus LD21. Next base: position 23,582 of record CAIMVD010000138.1, read on the forward strand.
GGTGGTTGTTGCACACCGTCTGAGCACTGTAAAAAATGCCGACCAGATTATCGTACTCGAAAAAGGAGAAATAGTTGAAAAAGGAACACACAGAGAGCTTGTGGATATGAAAAGTGCCTACTATAACTTGGTAAAGGATCAATTGGAGCTAGGAGGATAAGGGTTTGAAGTCTTGCAGTCTTGCAGGCTGTGCATGTCTTGCAAGTCCTCTTCGGCTTGCACCACTTGCAGGACTTGCACGACATATTTAACAAGTAATAAAACAATTAATTAAGTCCCCCATTTGGGGGATTTAGGGGGTAAAAAAGATGCCAGAATTAAATAAACAGGAACTCCAAAGCCCTGAATTACAGGAGGTGATGTCAGAAATTCCGGGTAGTTTTCTCAAGTGGGGACTGTTTGTCTTCTTTGGTATAATTCTGATACTGCTGGCTGGAAGTTATTTTATTAAAAATCCAGAAATTGTTACTGTTCCGGTCATAATAACAACTCAAAATCCTCCGGTAACCCTTGTAGCTAAATCCGGTGGGGAGATAAGAGAACTGTTTGTAAAGGAGGGATCAATTGTTTCAGCTAATGAGAAAATTGCTTTGATAAGCAATACCTGTGTTTATGAAGACTACTTGTCATTAATTCAAACTATCAGGGAGTTTAATGAAAAAACAGACTGGATTGAAGCTGTAAAATCTCATCTATCTCCGCCAGATATTTCTCTTGGGGAGATGCAGAGTATCTATTCTCA
>CAIMVD010000139.1 GCA_903844815.1 uncultured Bacteroidota bacterium
CTGAACCATGGCGGAATGTGCTTTTGAAATTACAAGTACTTCCTGAAAATGTTTATTTAATACATCCAGTATGCTGTGAGCAAATCCCCATAAAAAAAAGAGGGAAGTCAGCAGGACAAGTGGTATTAGGTATTTGTTTTTGTTCATGTTTCCTTTTTTTATATCCAATATTAAATATGACGAAGAGATGAAGAGACGAAGAGACGAAGGGACGAAGGGACGAAGAGACGAAGGGACGAAGAGACGAAGAGCTTTGTAAAATTTCGGAACTTTCTGTTTAATAAAAGAACATATTTCAGGTATTATTTGCTTTTTTTACGACATTTGATAATCATAGTTAACAGCTGAGTTTTTTAATCTAAAATAGATCCAATAATGAACTCTAAATCTTCCAGAACCATAACCCGCAGGGGATTTATCGGGACCTCTGCTGCAGCCATAGCGGGACTTACAATTGTCCCAAGCCATGTTGTTTCAGGCCTTGGGTATAAAGTCCCGAGCGACAAACTGAATGTTGCCGGCATAGGAATCGGTGGCAGGGGCCAGGGGGTTCTTGCGGTTGTCGGTAAAACAGAGAATATTGTTTCACTCTGCGATGTTGACTGGAGTGAAAATGTAAATAAAGTGTTTGCCAAATATCCTTCAGCCAGAAAGCATAAGGATTACCGCCTGATGCTTGATAAAGACAAGGATATCGACGGCGTTATTATTGCCACCCCCGATCATACTCATGCTGTTATCAGCCTTGAGGCAATCAGACGGGGCAAACATGTGTATACTGAGAAACCACTGACACACACTGTAAAGGAAGCCCGAATGCTCACAGAGGAAGCCCGCAAGTACAAGGTTGCCACCCAGATGGGAAACGGAGGCCAGGCAGCTGATGGCCCGCGAAGGCTTCGTGAAATGATCTGGGACGGAGCAATTGGTCCTGTTACTGAAGTTCATGTCTGGACCGACAGACCTAATAACGGTCTTTCCGACACTTACTGGCCTCAGGGGGTAAGGCGCCCCGGGGATACTCCTGCCGTTCCTTCGACACTCGACTGGGACCTCTTCATTGGTCCGGCTCCCATGCGACCATATCACCCATCCTACCATCCGTTTAACTGGAGGGGCTGGTGGGACTTTGGCACCGGAGCCCTTGGCGACATTGGTTGCCACTCACTCGATCCTGTATTCAGGGCATTAAAACTAAAATACCCTGTGTCATTACAGGGAGTATCGACACTTGTAAATGAAGAGACCTATCCATTGGGCTCAATGATAAGGTATGAGTTTGCTGCAAGGGAAAACATGCCGGCAGTATCTCTTACCTGGTACGACGGCGGATTAAGACCTCCCCTCATTAAAGAGCTTGAGGAGGGAATGAAGATGGGACCGGGCGGAACACTTTATATAGGTGCTAAAGGGAAGATCCTCGATGACATAATCGTTCCAAAATCACTTCGCGATTCATATAAAAGGCCAGATCCATATATCCCTTCATCACCAGGACATGAAATGGAATGGATCCTTGCATCCAAGGGCGGTGCTCCTGCCGGGTCAAACTTCGACTGGGCCGGCCCCCTCACGGAAACTGTTCTTCTGGGAAATATAACTCTGAGGAAAGAACTCAGGGAGAAACTAAGCGGCCAGGTGCTTAACTTTGATCCGGAAAAACTTACGATCCCGAATATGCCCGAGGCAGAAAAATTCCTGCAGACCGAATACCGGAAAGGCTGGAGTCTCTGAAAAATCTGGTTTTCGGTTAAAATATATGATTTGAAGAAGAAAGTGAACCAGGGTTCTTAGTTCCTTTTTGCCCTTTAGTAACCCTTTGTGCCCTTCGTGTTTAAAAAATGTCAGGATCACCAGGAAAGATTAGCTCAAAATAATCCTTTTTCCCTGGTTCTGAATTGAAGGTAAAACGTATTTGTCCGTTATTGTCACTTTTTACGGGAAGAAGATTCTTGCCTTTTGCAGAAATTGAATATCCTGTATTAGGTTTTAATGAGCATATTTCAAAGTCAACGGACGTTTTTCCCGATCGGGACTCAACCGTCCATTTTTTTACCTCATCATTGCCATCACCCCACTTCAGGATCTTTACCACGACATCCGAAAGTTTGTCGCGTGTTATGACCAGCGCAGGAACAGTGCTATCCTGATTATACCATGTAAGCCTGTTTCCCTTTGAATCAACTGAGAATTTTTTTCCTGAATTTACCGAAAACGAATTCACTATAACAGTATAGTCATTTTGTGATAGGTTAATGTCGTAATACTGGTCTCTCAGCCAGTACTTTAATTTTGTTCCGTTAAGTTCATCCGTAAGATGCGGATCGAGCAAAAGGCGATTATGTTTTGGCTGAATACCGTAAATATTGCGGTACAAACCCACCACCGAAAGACAGTTATTTGCCAGGATATCATTTCCCTGACCTTCCTGTTTCAGACGGTCGTAGCGCTGAAAAGCCAACCCATCAGTTTCATATTGTTTCAGAACATTTCTGATATATTTTACAGCTATTGAAGGATCATAGTTCTCATATGCACGAATCCCGACTTCTCCCCATGCCAGGAAAATATCTCCATTTTCATAATTCGGAAATGGAAAATTAACTCCACTTCCTTCACCTTCACGGTAAGGGAAAAAGCTTATAGGCCACATAAAAAGATTCTCATTCTTCATCAGGTTTTCAATCCTGCCCAGAATAGCTTCCTGCCTGTTTCTGTCGTCACAAATTCCGTAAGCTATCGCCATGAAATTGACAGGAGTTACAAGGTTATCGCCATGGATAACATCATCCTTGTCGCGCCAGTATACATACCACTTATTTTCGCTGCTCCAGAATCCCCCCTCTTCAACAGGCTTGTTGAAACTGGTTTTGCATTTCGCGGCAAAGCCGCGGTAATAGTCTGCCATTACTTTATCTCCGGCTATCTCTTCAATCTCAGCCCATTGATTAAGAGCTTCATAAAGCTTGGCATTGATAAAGGCATTTTCCCATGAGGCCCAAATAACATCAATCCAGTCGCTGCCCTTTTTCTCCTTATAAGAATCTGTGAATGCTTCAATGAGGCCGTCATTATCGGAATCCCTGCAAAGCAGATATGCAAGAGCCTTTTCGCACGACTGTTTGTGAGTGAGAATCCAGGCTGAATCGCCATTTATCTGAAAAAGAGTCGCGGCATTAATTACATAATCGGTATTTGAATCGAGAAGGTCGCCCCACTGGCATTCATAGAAACCATTATCAAAAGTGCCCGGTTTGGAATCCCAGATCCGGTAACCCCACCTGTCTTTTACATTTCCATCGTCAGCTATTGCATTATCGCGATAATAATCGAGAGCTTTCCTGTAATTTTCCAGATAAAAAGTATCATTTATGGCAAGTCCCATCTGCGCAACCCATTGTTCATGAAGACAGACATATCCCATATCGATATGCCAGTTATTTGAACCCATCAGATTCTCATCAATTACTCCTACCCTTGCAATGGTATTCAGAATACCCCTGACCGATTCACCGTTCAGCCCGGGGAATTCTCCCCTGTAATATGCACTGTCATAATTTAAGGCTTCAAGCCGATAAGTCACTGTTGCCTTCCCCCGGACATCAAAAGCATCCCAGATATCCTGGCGGTTATTTATGAATCTTGACAAGAAATGCTTTGTCCTTAATTTCTCTTCACTTGCAGTATAGTTTAAGGTAAACTTATTGCCGGGCTGGCGGCTGAATCGTACGGCCATCTGAAGACTTTTGTCAGCGACAGGAACAATTCTCAGGCAGGATTTATTTTCCCGGTTCCAGAAAGTCACTTCACCTGTGTGGCTTCCAAGGGAAGCATCAGGCTTGTCGAAGAGCCTGCACCAGGCCACACCTCCCGTACCCGTCAGTGCTCCTGTCCATGTTTCCATATTATCAAATGTCCACTGAGGAATACCCGTGTCCTCCGGAGACATATCTTCCGGATAAGTCCTCACGATGGTCCATTCGATATGGTCGTCATAGGTTTGGAATATCCACTTCTCATTTATCTTGTGATTCTCCATCCCGAACAGAATATCCCTGATAATTATTCTGCCGGCAATCACAGTTACTTTTGGAAGAGGCAGATCTGTAGAAGTGGTAAACCATTGGCCCTCGAGTTTTATAGAACTGAAAACACCGCTGTTACCAGATACTGAAACATGACCGGAGGTCTTGACATAATCCAGAACACATTTATTATCATAATTGATGTGAATTACCAGGTCACCTTTTTTATCCTGTAACTGAATTGTATGCTTCAAAGTATCGTGTTCAATCTGAGATTGTCCGTAAGCAAACAAGGGGAAAAAGGAAATCAGGATTACAAGTCCCGATTTAAACAATTGACAAGCAAGTACTTTATACATGAGATATAAGTTATGTGTCTTTAGGCTCTTTAAGAGATTTGGCTCTTTTCAATTTCGATAAAAGCCTTTCCTTAATATTTGAAATGAATTTGTCAATTCCGGTCCTCGTCTTTTGCTCCGGCATAGGTTTTTCAGAAAGGATGAATTCATTCAGGGCCGTTGCAAATTCTTTTGTGCGAAGGTACCCGTATGCCTTATGAGCATTTGGTCCACCTTCAGACTCATAATTATTAACCACAAGATAGTCAGCGGGTTTTATTCCATGGCTGTTTTCAGAAAAATCATCCGACAGGCTATAATTAAAAGCAACCTTATCGAGGATATCTGAATAATTAATCCACTCTCCGGTAATAGCTTCAGGTACATTAATCGGAAATGATTCAAGACCTGCCTCCTTCCTTTCAGCGGCTATTTTGCTGAGTACCACAGGTAAGCCCAGAGGAGAACCGATTGTAATAAATGTTTTAACTCTGATGTCTGGTTTCATGAATGTGAGTACATCATAAGCGATAATTGACCCCATTGAATGTCCGATCAGCATTATTTCATCATCCCTGTGTTTTTCGAGGAGAGCTGCAAGACGTTCTCTGATAAGCTGGTTTAGGGTGCATTCACGATTGTGAAGTTCACTAATGTTTTTAGAGTAATATATTTCAAGGTCCTTGAAATATTTATTCAGGATAGCATCTGTAATGAATGAATAATTCAGTGAATAATCATCGTCCAGAAAGATCCTGTTCATTTGTTTACCAAGGAAATCAACTATTTTTATCCTGTTATCACTTGGACTTACATGAAAATCCTTGCTGCCTCTGATATAGGGTTCATCAAGAAAACAGGGATTATTTTCATCCTTCTCGTGCAGGTTATTGGGTTTATCATAAACAATATCGGCCCAGTAAGCCATTTCAAAATCGGGTAATTTCCTATTGTATCCGGCAGTATTCAGCCCTTCCTCCATAGAAATTTTCCACCAGTTTTCAAGCAGGTCTTTTTCAGGCTTATTGCCCAGACCATGGATGCCAATAATTACATTTGCCATAAATCAGATGATGTCAATTCAATTAATTACAGGGTTGATTAAATTTCGCATTTTATAATCAAAGATAGAAAGATGAAATAATAAAGTGAATTATGTTTAACGAATAATTAAGAACTTACGCAGGCAAATGAGGGGTTGTTTAAAAAGTCCTTTATAAGGCCTTCGTGGGTTCCTTTGTGGCCTTGGTGGGTTCCTCCGTGCCCTTCGGTGCGCCACGAGGCGTGCGTAAATATAAATAAATACCTACAAGGATGAAAGAGCCTTGCAACACAATTTGCCGTTCTGGTTGAAGAACGCCTGACACACTGTTCGGAAACGAGCTTTGTGAAGCTCAGGCGCTTCGTTTC
>CAIMVD010000140.1 GCA_903844815.1 uncultured Bacteroidota bacterium
AGAAGCAGGCTAAATGTCAAATACCGTTTCTATTTAAACCACGACCCTGACTGCAATGCCTGTCTTCAACCTGCTATTTGGACAAAAGTTGTAAGCAGGCTGGCAAAGGATAATTCATAAGTAAATAGATGTTTTATCGTCCAATAATTCAAATTTAAACTGTAACTTTTATGGGATTTTAAATCCATAATAATTATATGACGAGAATAAAGCCTGTTCTGTTTTTGATAGTTCTTTTTCTGCTTTTGTCATTAATCGGGAAATCCCAGGCAGTATCACATCTTGGGATTGAACTGGGGTTAGTAAGTTCAACATCCCAGGAGTTTCTAAGTATTTATGGTGCATCATATTCTTCCCCTTCATTGATTAGCCCTGTAGTAGGTGTAAAATGGCTCTATTCAAAAAGTAAATACTTTGAGTTTTCGGGTGGATTGCAATATGAAATGTTTGGTACGAGTTTTCGGGGAAATAATATGTCAGTTTCACCATATACATGCATCGAAAAAATCACTTTTCATAAATTATGCTTTCCGGTTACCGCGGGGCTAGATGTTAAGCTTGGTGACAAATTACATACAATTGTTTCAGCCGGAATAAGGCCGAACCTCATTGTATCCGGAAAATATTTCGTCGAAAGAAATGAGCAGAGTAGTCTGAAAGCTGTTACCTTTTAAATCCTGCTGTCAAATAAAACCACGATAAAAACAGCCCCTGATAATACTCAGAACCTGTATTTGCATGCCAGCGAAATTACCTGGGTTTCATAAAAATTCTGATATTCCACAATAAATCCTTGTCCGTCAATTTCCTGCCGTATCCCCATTGTATTTAGAATATCAGTAGCAGAAAGATTAAATTCGAGTTTATTATTGGCAAAACTCTTTTTTAAACCAAGGTCAATTCCCCCTCTTGGCAGTTCCTTGCCCTGTCCAATGTTCTTAGCGCTAAAGTATTGCCCCGATATCTCGAGAAGGAAATCAGAAGGCAGGCTAAATTTTCAGGTTCCTGAATATAGATTCTGGTATAATAATCATCAATGATTTTGTGATATAGTGAAGTGTAGAATGAGCCGGTTTTCCATCGACTAAAATTGCAACCTTATCACTTCCTCGGAGCACGATACGACTTTCCTGATCAATCACTACCCCCGGTAGTGTCTTCAGTATATCGAGAGCCGAACCGGCTGAGCCGGAAACAAAATTCTCAGCAGAGTAGCTCTTCCTGTCAAGTACTGAGGAAACTGTTTGTTTTTCGCCGGAGATCTTTACTTCCCCCATTTCCATGGTTGCAGGTTGCAGGGCAATATTTCCGAGATCATATACATTGTTCAGGGTGCCAGTGAGAATATTACGCCTGGCAGATTCAAACCCGATAAATGATATCACGAAATCATACCCGCCCGATGGGAGATTAGAAATAATAAACCTGCCATTTTCATTGGAGATTGCTCCTGTTACCAGTTCATTCAACCCTGATTTATAAACCGAGATTGTTGAGTTAAACAGAGGCTGGTTATCTTCGTTCGATAAAACCCTCCCGGAAATTGTTACCTGGGCTATTGCATTAATTGAGAGAAGCAGAATAAAAATGAGAGAGATTAAATGTTTCATATACAGTTGATAATTATTCATATAAAGCTTTTATTATTCAATATCTGGAAAACCAGTAAATGTTTTGGTTCTCAATTTAAATTGTTTTCCCGTGTTTGAAGATTTTGGTTTCATGCCGGTGATTAGCATAACAAAATTAATATGACATCTAATCCATAAGTTTTATTCCAACTTATCGATTAAATTGCAACTGCCAGTCTGAAGGAAGTAAATTGCGTAACCGGATATATGAATTATTGCTTATTGAAACATATACGAAATCTTTCATAAAGTATTTACTTTAGTTGTCGGAAACATTGGTAAACCGGTAAATTGTATCTTAAATTTAAAGTGTGAAGATAAAGTAATAGGAATGAAAAAATACCTCATTGGCTTTTCAGTATTGTTTATGCTTGTTTCGCATATTACTGATGCACAAACAAGAACTCCCCTTTTACCTGAGAAAACATCTGTTCCACCTGTAATTGATGGGATACTAAATGATGAAATATGGAAAATCGCTCCTGAAATTTCCGGTTTCAGGTCATTTATCCCTGATTTCGGAAAGGAGTTACCATATAATACAATAGTAAAAATTGCCTATGACGATGAAAATGTCTACTTCGCTTTCAAATGTTATGATAATGAACCTGATAAGATCAGGATTTCAATGGATGCCCGGGACAAGATTGTAAGGGATGACTGGGTATGTATAAATCTCGATTCATTCAACGACCAGCAGACCTTGTATTGTTTCTATGCAAACGCAAACGGGATACAGATGGATACAAGGTTCGCGGCAGGCAAGGAGGACTTGGGGATGGACTTTGTATGGTTCAGCGCCGGGAAAGTTGATTCAGATGGATACACAGTTGAGATAAAGCTTCCTCTTAAAAGTATCCGTTTCTCAAATAAAGAACCTTTGACGATGTCGGCCTTTTTTGAGCGCTATGTGAGCAGGCTCTCAACCCACGTCTCTTTCCCCGAGCTTGATCCTGCCAGGGGTTTTGCATTTTTTGGACAGATGCAGCCAATGCAGTTTGAGGGTGTAAAACATTATAAACTGCTTGAAATATTGCCTGCTGCAACCTATTCATATAAAAGCGAAGAGTCGGCAGGGAAAAGGATTACCACTGAGAATAAGCCAGATGCCGGTATTACAGTCAAATATGGGATTACTTCCCAGATGGTACTCGACGCAACCTTAAATCCTGATTTCAGTCAGGTAGAAGCAGATGCCGGTCAGATAGGTGTTAATCTGAGGCACCAGCTGTTTTATGCTGAGAAACGGCCATTCTTCCAGGAGGGAAATGAAAATTTCCAGGTAGGATCATCCGGATCCTCACTACTTGATCCGGTTGTCTCAATGGTTCATACCAGGAATATCGTTAATCCGCTTGTTGGCGTTAAACTATCAGGGAAGATTGGAGTAAAGAATTCAGTTTCATTGTTATATTCAGCCGACCGTGTACCCGGCTCCGAAACCTCCATGTATGGTGACTATGCGCATTTCCCTGTTTTCAGGTATAAGAGAAGCCTTAAGGATGACGGGTTCCTTGGATTAGTTGCCACCTCTGTTTTAAAGGACAACAGCTTCAATTATGTTTACGGAGCCGATGGTAATCTCAGGGTTAACAAATCGAGTCTTCTCGAATTTCATTCGCTGTTTTCAAATACAAATGATACTGCCTCAGGTATAAACAATAAATCGGGTCACGCTTTGGGGATAAGTTATCACTCTGAACAAAGAAACATTGATTATTCAATTACAGCAAAGGATATAAGTGAAAATTTCATTTCGCAAACAGGCTTTATTCAGAGGACTGGTGTTACCTTGTTTACCGGGTCATTGACACCAAAATTTTATCCGGAGTCTAAACTCTTCAAACGATTCGATTTCGGGATTTTCTCAGGGCAGCTGAGAGATAACATTTACGATAAATGGGAAACTTATAACTCTTTATCCTTTGCAAGCTGGCTGGGAGGTTCAATCAGAGCCAGTTTAAAATTAAATTATTCCACGGAAATATTTGCCAATGAGAAATTTAATACTTCAGGAATGCAATTTCTAATTACAGGAACTCTTGGCACAAAAATCAACGGATCGATTATTTATAGCAGAAGGGATGCCATATATTATTCAGAACCATTGCAGGGATATGGCAATGTTTTTTCGGGTGAACTCAGGTATCTTCCCTTTGAAAAACTTCACACTCAGGTTAACGTAACCTACCAGGACTTGTATAATGAATCAGATAATAACAAATTGTTCGATTATCTGATTGCAAGGGGAAGGGTTACTTATCAGCTGAACAAATATCTGTTCTTCCGGGGAATTATTGAATATGACAATTTCAGGGAGTCTCTTAAAACTGATTTTCTTGCCTCCTTTACATATATACCCGGGACAGTATTTCATATTGGCTACGGAAATTTATATGAAAGCAAGAAATGGAACGGTACAGAATATTATGACAGCGACAGAATCAGAGAGATGAAGAGAGGATTTTTTGTGAAGTTATCTTATCTGTTCAGATTATAGTTTTGATTTGACATTCCGTTAAATTCTTTGATAAAAAGAGAGCAGAAGCAAAAGCCCTGATCGCAGAGACTGTTTATATCTTCTCTTCTCTGGATGTATCCCAAAGGGTTATAAAATCTGACAGCGAAGGCTGCTATTGCTGACCATCCCGGAAAGAACCGGCATAAACCTGAAATCAAATATTCACTTGTCAGTTCTCTTTAACCGCTTATGCCAGGAACAACTCCGTCTGCCTCATCAAACACATCAGAAAGATCCCTCAGTACTCCTGCTTCGAGTAATAGGTGACTCGTAAATCCCTTTACAAAAAGGGCTATTGTGAAAAGAATAACAGTAATTATTATTAGGAGAATAGTCCAGATATCAATGTCGTTTAGTTAAGCCCGGGTAATCAGTTTCTTACTCCCACATTTTACCCCCCTGCCCCCCAGGGTAATGGCGCTAACTTAATAATTATATTATCTTTGTATTAAATAAAAACCAAAGATAATGAAACAGAATAGATCACTTGCCATAAGTAGTAAAATCCAGGAATGCAAAATGGGTAATAT
>CAIMVD010000141.1 GCA_903844815.1 uncultured Bacteroidota bacterium
GCAGGTACTTTCAGCTTGAATTTGACATCAGGAACCATTTCCGTATGGGCCCTGTAAAATACCATAATGTGATTGGAATTATTAAAGGGACAAAGTACCCCGATGAATATGTTCTGATGGGAGGTCATCTCGATGCATTTGATGTAGCAAGCGGAGGAGTCGATGATGGTTCCGGAGTCACTCCTGCAATGGAAGCTGCGAGATTGATTATGGCTGCCGGAGGAAAACCAAAACGCACAATACTTGTATGTCTCTGGGCAGGAGAAGAGTTCGGACTCTGGGGTTCAAAAAGCTGGGTTGAAAGAAATAAAAACAGGTGGGATAAGATTTCCGATTATTTCAATCGCGACGGAGGTCCCACAGTAGCAAACAGTCTTACCGTACCGGAAGCGATGTATGATGATTTTGTAAAGATCTGTGAACCATTAAACAGCATCAATCCTGACTTCCCGTTTACCCTTACAAAACGGACAGAGGCCCCCAGGCCAAGGCCAACCACTGCGGGCGGATCGGACCATGCATATTTTGCAATTAATGGCATACCGACAATTTCTTTCGGAACAGAGGATCCAAAGGGATATGATTTCAATTATGGCGAGATCTGGCACACAGAACGCGACATGTACAACAAGAGCATACCTGAATATCAGAATCACACATCAATCGTCACTGCTGTTGTTGTTTATAGCCTGGCCAATCTCGACCACCTGTTATCGAGGAAGGGATTGTATCAGGAGGAAGCAACACCCAAAAAGTAGTTATTACTGGTTAATCGGTAGATTATAATACGGATTATTTGGAAGAATCAGGTTCTCAGCCTGATTCTTTTTTGTTTATATGCGGTTTCTATTGACAATTTTTTCCAGGCTATCCTGGAATCCCCAAAAACATGGCAGGCATCTGGCAAAAAAGTGTGAGTGTGAGAGTGAGAGTGATTGTCCCTTCCCAATTAAAAGTATTTACCTGTGGATTTTTATCAGTTTTCCTCTTTGCCTTTTATTGGGGTAAGTGATCTCAAATATGTAAACGCCACTGCTGAGATTCTGAACATTGAAAGCTTCACCATTAGCGACAAGGCCTGAAAATATTTCCTTCCCCCGGATATCAAATAACCTGAAATTTACCTGCGCCGTAATATCATAATAACGAATCACAAGATAATCATATACAGGATTGGGGTACAGAGTAATATTTCCGGGGTCCAGAATTGAACTATTGTTTAGATCAGAATAATAGTATTTCGTCTTGCTGGAAACGACCAATTCCTTTTTTGTCTCATCCCATTCATATCTCTGGTATTCAATAAGTTTATTCCCTATATCTTCTCCCTGCCCTGTATATAAATATCCACTTCCAAACCGGTCAGAAATGGCAACAGGAGGCAGAATTAATTCTGAAGCTGAATGTGAAATATCATAAGTATAGTTATATTCCGAAAGAGGTCTGAGTTGACCTGATGATCCATCCAATACATAGTTTTTTTCAACATTAGGATTACCATGAGAATCATATGAATATTCTGATTTGGATTCATTAAGCCATGTTCCGTTAATTTTGTCCCATTTGAATCCGGTTTCCATTGCAGTATTCCCATTTGCATCCCAGGCATATTCTTCTTTATCGGAATAAACGTACTGGCTTACGGTATCGTTCCAGATAGAGCTGATTCTCTGGTTTGTCTTCAGATTTGCATCGTATGAAGTTTCACTCTTATAGCTGTAAATTAAAAGACCTGTAGCATTATCCCATTCGGAATAAACAAATTGGGTTTGTTTGGCAGATGCGATATATTCAGATTCATATTTGTATTTAAGCATAAACTTGTTGGTGTTCTCATTTAAAGAGTAAACGTTTGTAGTACTGTTATTTCCAAATTCGTCGTAGGAGTATTCGACTTTCCAGTAGGCATCCCATTGACCCGTATCCTGGTTTTTATTATATGAAATTCTCTGCACGGGATTTCCATTTAAATCATAGAAATACTCAGTTTTACCATAATTCACCATCAGACCTGTTGTCCTTTCACGCATATAAAAGGTATTTAGAATGATTTTACCTTTTGTGTCGTAGGCGTACTCATCAATATACCCGGCAACTAACGGACTTGAATAATCAGTATAATCCGACTGATAGTAGGTAATCTTCTTTTTTAACTCTCCCGAAATATTGTAATTTTTTTCCTCTCTCTGATCCTCAATCCATTCATTTGTCTCTTTACGCCACCAGAACGTTGAGTACTGAATTTCTCTTCTGTCTGTATCATATTTCAGTTCACATTTGGAACCAGGAAGCCAGTATCTGTATTGATTGTCCCCTGTATACCGGATGCAGAGTGTAATATCCCCCGCCTGATTATACTTGTAATCTGCTTTAAACTTATTCTCCGACACCAGGCTATCGAGAGTTATTTTACCGTAAATATTGGCTGAAACATTTTGTGGTGGTTTCTTTTTATTACTCTGAAGCCAGAACAGATCTTGTTTCTCGTGGACAACTTCTGCACTGGTTTTTCCAAAACGATCCATTAAAGGGAAATCATCCCTGCCAAATCCCTTTCTTTGCCCCGGATTCTGAGAAAAAAGGCTGGTTGAGATTAAAATTAAACCAGCCAGAAGAAGTATTCTGCCTGTCATAATTTTCAAATAAATTCTTTGATAAGATACTAAATTTCCTGCACTTATGCATTTTCTTTTTCTAATAATATTTCTAAATGCCTTCGGGAAGTGTTCTGGAAGATCGGTTTATGACATATTTTCTTCCCGGTCCGGATTTCGTTAATTTATTGTTTTAGAAATATCTCAGATAAAAAAGAACCTGGCAAGAAAAAAATGTCTTGCGGTCTTGCAGTCGTGCAGTCGAACCCCAAATCTTTATTTAATCACCTTAAGTAACTCTTCAATTGCTTTCTCCAACTGCTGATCTCGTCCTTTGCTTATTATTCCCGGGTCGTTCTTTATCAGAAATTCCGGGACAGTCTCCTTATTCTCCAGCCATTCCCCCTTGTTGTTTTTAGTACTTACCGGAATGGCCCCCCAGGTTGCAGATCCATCCTGGAGAAGTTCCCAGCCTGCAAAACTGCAGGTACCCGGCACTGGCATTCCAATGAGTTTGCCAATACCAAGATCCTGGTAGCCACATGCAAAGCAATGTCCATCGCTGTAGTTTGCCTCATTTACCATTGCTACTGTTGGTTTGGTCCATCTGAAAGGAGGCTCAATTCCTAATGGTCTTGACTCGGTACCATATTCCAAAAACTTTTTCCCTGTGAAAAACATAGCGAGATCTGAAACCAGGTCGCCACCTCCATTAAAGCGGGTATCAACTACCAGCCCTTTCCTGTCGGAATATTTGCCCATCACATCCTCATATACATTTCTGTAGGGCCCATCGCTCATTCCGGGAATGTGAACATAACCAAGCTGTCCATTGCTGAGTTTGTCTACCTCATCCTGGTTGGCACGTACCCATCGTTTATAAATAAGCCTGTTCTCATTATCTGCAGAAACAGGTTTTACTGTGACCTGCTGCCTGGTTTTCGTAACCGGATCATAAACAAGAAGAGAAGTATATTTATCCGTTTTGCGGTTCAGGAATTTTGCGGCATCGACATTGGCTGTAATAGCTTCTCCATCAATTTGTTCAATAATCATTCCGGCTGATATTTTAATGTTTTCCTTATCCAGCGGGCCCTCTTTTATAACCTCTGCAATCTTAATGCCATCACCTGTATATTGGTAGTCAATGAATATTCCCAGGCAGGCAGTAAAATCACCATTAGGATCAGTATTTGAATAACTTGCACCTGAGTGGGATACATTAAGCTCTCCAAGCATTTCGGAAAGCAATTCTGCAAATTCAAATCCGTTGCCGATGGATGCAAGTTTTTTCTTGTATGAGATCTTCAATTCATCCCATGGGGCTCCGTGAAAGGTTGAAATATAGAACATTGATTTTGTCCGGGTCCATACATGTTCAAACATCTGTTCTCTTTCTGCTGCAATATCGAGGTTTAATTCGCCTTTGATATCGATATTATCCTGCTTCATAGTTTCAGGATTTATTTTGCTTATTTTCCCATCAGCAAGCAGAAAAATAGTTTTCATATCCTTATCCCAGTAAAGACTTCCGTTCTGTGCATTTATATCAAGTTCCTTTTTTGTCTCTTTTGATCTTAAAACGCAGCTCCAGAGATTATAGCCTTTTTCAAATTTAGCCAGGTAGAACAGTTTTTCGCCATCTTTTGATAAAAGTGCGTCGGCTAAGGCAGATGAGTGAATGGTTAGCCTGGCCTTCCTGTCTCTAAGTCCATCCCAGTTAATTACAAGAGAAGTATCTTTCTTTATTTCGGCTATTTTCTTATTCTTGTTATCCTTCTTCTCTTTCTCAAGTTTTTCCTTCTTCTCTTTTTCTGCCTTGTCTTCGATCTCTTTCAGCAGTGCAAACTCTTCCTTACTCAGATTGAACCGGTCCAGTCCATCTTTTGTGAAGAACATAGTATAGACATCCAGCTGGCGTGAGCCGCTGTTTGCGTAGCTGCGCATTCCGTCCCTGTCGCTGAACCATAGCATCTGTTTACCCTTGTTCACCCACACCGGCTGAAAATCTCCATAACCGCTTTCTGTCAGGTTAAACATCTTTCCGCTTCCATCAGCTGCCATAACGATTACTTCAGAATTTGACATCTGCGGAGAGTAACTGGCAAGAATCCATTTCCCGTCGGGGCTCCATTTGAAATACTGGTCTCCATCTGACATATAAAATAATTCATCAGGAGTCAGAAGGGTGCGAACCTGTTTTGATTCCAGATTTATTATCCTGAGGGAGCGAAGGTTTTCAATAAAGCCAATCTCCTTTCCATCAGGAGAATACTGGGGCTGATAATTGTGATTTTCATTGCTTATCATTATGGTATCTTCAAGCAGGGTTGAGGCATAGAAATAGGGCTCTTCGGTCCGGACCTTTTTAGTCTGGCAGATAATCCATTTACCTTCTCTTTCACTTGAATAAAGTATAGCAGACCCATCGGGCGAAAAACTAACAAATCTCTCCTGACCCGGTGTGTTGGTAATACGCTTCGTTATGCCACCTTCAACAGAAGAGACAAATATTTCGCCTCTCACAATATATGCCACTTCTTTCCCATTTGGGGAAACGGACATTTCACTTATCTTTCCACTTACAGGAACGATTAACTGATTGTTAATCTTGTTTTCGGTGTGTATGGAAACATTTACTTTAAGAGGCTGAGCCTGTAGCGCCTGAGTGTATAATTCTCCATTGAAGGTATAGCAAAGCATTCCTGTATTTGCTATGCTAAGAAACCTTACCGGATGCATTTTGAAGAAGGTTATCCGGGTATTTTGGGCTGGATTTTCGAGACTCAGCTTATGGACATTAAAACTACCGCTCTCCTCACTCAGATAATAAATGCTTTTCTCCTCATCAGCAAAAACCGGGTTACGGTCTTCTCCTTTAAAAGAGGTTATCATAGTATGGCTGTCTTTCAGTTTGTCATATAACCAGATATCTCTTGCTATTGAGGAGACGTGGTGCTTTCTCCATGTATTTTCTCCTCCTTTTTTATCATGATAGATAAACTGGTTGCCATCCTTACTTACTTTGATGTCCTCAGCAGGGATAGTCCAAAGCTGTGATACTCTTCCTCCTTCAACGGGAACCTGGTAAACTTCAGGTTGTGAATTCGTTGGATATTGACGATGAGTTACATCATCTAAACGGTGTCCACCGAAGATCACAGATTTATCATCTGCCGTAAAGGTGAATGGAATTTCAGGATTTGAGTGGTATGTGAGTCTCAATGGATCTCCGCCCAGGGCATCCACAACAAATACATCGAAGTTGCCAAAACGGTTAGAAGCAAATGCTATCTTTTTGCCATCATGGCTCCATACAGGATTGTAGTCGTGCGC
This sequence comes from uncultured Bacteroidota bacterium, assembly GCA_903844815.1. Taxonomy (GTDB): domain Bacteria; phylum Bacteroidota; class Bacteroidia; order Bacteroidales; family VadinHA17; genus LD21. The sequence continues at coordinate 5,931 of CAIMVD010000141.1, forward strand.
CTGATGGAAAGTGACAGGCTGAGCGTTGCCTCCTGCCGGGCTCACAACGTAAATATCACCTTTAAAAGTAAATGCAATTTTGTTACCATCAGGGGAGATGGCTGCATACCTGAACCATTCCTGCCCTTCCCGGGCATAAATAAGTGCGCATAGAGGTAATAAAATACAGAGGAGGCAGAATTTTTTCATCTGGGATATTTTAAACGGTTATTATCAAGGAAATCCATGGTTCAGATTCATAAAAATATGAAAGATTTAAGAGCTAATCAAATTCCATAGTAATAATGGATAATTTAATCAAAAGAAAAACTGTGGGAATTACCACCAACCTCATTACCTTTCTGTTCCAATTATTGTAGAATCCCCCAAAACATGCCAGGAACCCGGCAAGAAAAAAATGTCTTGCAGTCTTGCGGTCGAAAGCCATTTCAATGGTTGGACAGCATGACATTCTGACTTCAGACCGCATGACAATATCATTTTTAATACCTGTTATACTTAAACCTGCCAAGAAACCTTCCAGGGTTTTTGAAAAAGCTTATTTAACAACCATAGTGGAAAACGCGGGTAATTTCACTACACCGTATATTGATTATTACCCCTGAAAAAAATTGGGTCACAAAGTAGTCAGCGACTATTGTAGAAGAACGCCATGGAAATGCAGAAAACATTGAAAATGAAAGTCGCACAATATCAGGAATATGGCAATAATGCTTAAATTTGTTACAAATGGAGAAAAATATATGGACAAACGGTTTTTTGACATAATTCAATTAATAAAACATTCTCGCACTAATGCAATAAAAACCGTTAATGCTGAACTGATTAACCTTTATTGGAATATTGGAGAATTTATTAGCAAGAAGCTTGACCTTGCTGAATGGGGGGATTCCGTAGTGTCTGAATTGGCAAAATATATCCAACAAAATGAACCAGATATCAAAGGGTGTTCCGACAAAAACCTTTGGAGAATGAAGCAATTTTATGAGACCTATAAGGACTTTTCAAAACTCTCGACATTGTTGAGAGAAATTAGTTGGTCTCATAATTTGGCAATTTTTTCAAGATGTAAAACAAGTGAAGAACGAGAGTTTTACTTGAAGTTAGCCAAGCAGGAAAGCTACAGTTTCAGAGAACTAGACCGTCAAATTTCTGCAAGTCTTTTTGAGCGAACAATGATCGGGAATTCAAAACTCTCAACAGTGTTGAGAGAAACCAACCCTGACATAACGAATACATTTAAATCCAGTTATATTCTTGATTTTCTAAATTTACCTGAACCGCACACCGAAAGCGAGTTACAACTTGGACTCGTAGGACAAATGAAAAATTTTATCCTTGAACTTGGAAAAGACTTTCTATTCATAGGTGAAAAATACAGATTACAGGTTGGGAATAGTGACTTTTATATAGACCTCTTGTTCTATCACCGTGGCTTGCAATGCCTGGTAGCATTTGAGCTAAAGGCTGACAAGTTCAAACCAGACCATTTAGGGCAGTTGAATTTTTACCTGGAAGCATTGGATCGAGATGTAAAAAACCCAAATGAAAATCCAAGTATCGGAGTATTATTGTGTAAGGACAAGGACAGTGAGGTGGTTGAATACGCTTTGAGCAGAAGCCTCTCGCCGACAATGGTGTCAGAATACAAAACACAACTTCCTGACAAGAAATTATTACAACAAAAACTTCACGAACTGTTTGACATTGAATATACTGAATAAAGAACCAAAGTTGGTACTTATTAAAGATCCTTGAAGTGTTTAAAGATTCAAAGCAGAAAAAAC
>CAIMVD010000142.1 GCA_903844815.1 uncultured Bacteroidota bacterium
AATAAATACCTTTTGCAAGTGCTTCACATCCATTCTGGGGTCAATTTCAGATTCTAAAGTTGGTTTGATTTGTGCTTGTATTCTAATTGATGTGCTTAACAGGAATACTGCAATCACCGGACTTAAACAAAATGTTTTCATCATGGCATAATATTTTTATGAAATCCCGCCTTTGCGGGAGGGCACAGATGTTTTATTTATTTTACAGGGATGTATGCAAGTTTTATATACATACAGGGATGTGGTTATTAGAATAGATATTTGTACCATCTGGTAAAAAATATCTTTAAGTTTTCAGATTTTAAGAAAGTTACGACAGTGGAAAGCAAATGTCAAATAAATCTTGCCAGGTTTCATGCCAGGTTTTGGGAAGAAATCCAATGAAACCTTTAAAAATAAACGAAGTATAGTGGGAGGGGATTTTATCGAAATCGGGTTTAGATTGGAAAATCCGATGCCCCTGACCAGTTTCATCCGGAGAAAATTGACCATCCTCCGCCGAAGATATTTACCTATTAATATGATATTTACACTAAATGTAATTTAACCGGATAAATGTGGTCAAGCATTCCGGATTTTGCAGCTTACGAAAGAAATAGGGGTTTCTACTTATCAACAAAGGCAATTCATTGATTATATTTTTATTAAGCAGGTACTCAAACTATCTTTAATTCATATTATTGATCAGAGGGTTATTTGAATCGAAGGAGTTTGTTAATTTAATTTTAAAAACATGAAAAATTTAAATGCTAGTTTAATCAGAAGAAGGTTCTCATTGAGAAGTGCTGTAATAATCTCATTTATGGCTATTGCCGGATTTTCAAGTTGTACAAAAGATGAAGCCATTCCACTTCAGGACCTGACATCTCAAATTATTGCTTTACCAATTGAACCATTAAATGCCGATGAATTAAATTTCCTGCAATTAATGAGGGAAGAAGAAAAGCTGGCTAATGATGTATATGTCACATTGTATGGAAAATGGGGAATTAACATTTTTCTAAACATTTCCTCAAGCGAGCAGGGGCATACTGATGCTGTTCTGACATTACTGAATAAGTATAACCTGCAGGACCCTGTTGGAAATAATATTATTGGAATATTTACGGATAATCATTTACAGGTATTGTACAATGAATTGGTGGCGCAAGGTAGCAGAACTATTCTTGATGCTTATATTGTGGGTGCCACAATTGAAGATTTAGATATTTTTGATCTGAATAATGCTCTTCTGAAGACCGATAATCAGGATATTAAACTTGTATGGGAAAATCTTTCAATGGGAAGCAGAAACCATATGCGTTCATTTTATGGTCAGATTGTAGCTTTAGGAAGTACATATACAGCTCAATTTATTTCGCAGGCAGAAATGTTAGCGATTATTTCCAGTCCCAAAGAAACTAACAAATTATGAAGAAAATTTGTTTAAAGTACTTGCATGCAGCTAATTCGATATGTTGATTGGACCGGGTTTACAAGAATGATTAATGCTTCCAGTTACTATATGTCTTGAACATCTCATAATCAGACCGACTAAATATGGTCAATACATGCTGCCTTTTTATGATATTAAACCATTGCCATGGCATGACCGATATTATAAACAAGTATGGTGTATATATTAATTGAAAAGTATACCACCTTCTGGTTGAAAAGTATACCACTTATCAATAGTAACCCGTTGATTTGTAATACTAATAAATCTAAGAAGTGTACCTTTCATTTTAATCTTTACAATAATTGATAAAAATCTTCCCATTTTCTTCCGAAACCTGGCGTATTAGGAAAAGTGTGGGTGTGAGAGTAGGAGAAAAAAGTGTGAGTGTGAGAGTGGGAGCGAGAAAAAAGAGCGAGAGTTAATTGGGTTTCCCCTCTCTCACTCTCGCTCTCACTCTTTTTTCTGTGGGCCCAGCTGGGCTCGAACCAGCGACCCCCTGATTATGAGTCAGGTGCTACTAACCAGCTGAGCTATGGGCCCTTTGTTCAGACCACCCCGATCCTTTCAAATCAGGTCCTCCTTAGCTGGACAAAGAAGGATGCGTCTGTCCGTATAAAACGGACTGCAATATTAGTAAAATTCATTTATTTCCGCAAGCCCTGAAAAAAAATTATATTAAGGATTCGTTATTAGAATGAAAAACAATAAAAATAAAGTTCATTACCCTGCCCTGAATTTTAACCAGGAGCTGAAAAACAAATCATTAAGACTGTATATTTCCCCATCAAGGTTAATGAATTCCTTATCCATCAGACTTTTTACTGCCACACTGACTGAACTGGCTGCCCCAAGATTATTTGATGAAAGAAAATCACTTGATGTCAGATATCTGACCGGACCATTAATTGCTATTGCCCTCAGAATCCTGAAGTGAAGTGGCGTGAGCATACTAATATAACTGGCATAAACAGCTTCATTTTCAGTTATTATTTTAATCAGCATCTGGTTTACTGTTTCAGTCGTGACCTTATTACCTTCTCCGAAAAGACGATTACACAGGTACTGTACATAAAATGTGTGAGTCGCTGTAATACTCAGGATCAGATCGATTGCAGGATCTTCTATCTTAATACCATTTTTTTCAAAATTTGATGAGATGAAATTCTTGTATGCCTCATTGCCAATCTTTCCTATCTCCATCATCTGGGTGCTGTTATAAAAGGGTCTGTCAGGTGAAAAGAAAATACCTGTAAGGATGTGGCGCCGGCTGCCTGAGAAAAGCATGCTTACATTGGAGGTTTGCTGTATGTGCGTCCGCAATACAGCTTCAACATTCCTTTCGGGATAACTAATAACCTGTTGAAACTCGTCTATTGCTATTGCGAAATGTTCATTCTGCTTTCGCAAAAACCCAAAAATTATATCAAGTGAGTCTGCTGCCTCCTGTTCTCCCGATATAGCAAGACTAATATATGGTTCCCCTGATACAGGATCAATTCCGGCTTTTGGTCTTATGGAGGCAAGACCTTTTAGTATTTTCTTAATTGCCGATTGGTTTACAGCAAGTGCGGAAAGCACGGACCTTCCGAATACCTCCGTGAAATCCTTAAGTGATCCGGTGGCCAGGATGTCAGCGTAAACCGGAATAAAGTATTTCCTGTTCTTTCCTGCATAAAAAACATGCTTTATTAATCCGGTTTTGCCTAACCTTCTTGGAGAGAACATTGTAATGTGACGTCTGTTCCTGATTGCATCTGTCACTGCATCAGTCTCTTTCTCCCTGTCGCAAAAGTATTCAGGTGAGATATACCCACTTATAATAAAAGGATTATTTTTCATATTATATGTTACATATTATATGTAACGCAATATATGAAATATATTTGAAAAACAGCTTGTTTAAATGGAAGAAAATCTCTGTAAATCTTAACGAATCAGAGGTATTACATCAAGCAATAACCTTAAAACCTTCGAAACATTCGAGTTGAATACCTCTATAACCGCTTCCCAGGTCACCGGCTCTTCATCCGTTTTCCAACAGTCGTAATCGGTACTCATAGCAATGGTCGCATATGGTATGCCGATCTCATTCGCCAGAACGACCTCGGGAGCCACCGACATGTTAATAATATCCGCACCCCAGATCCGGAACATCTTCGATTCCGCCCTTGTGGAAAACCGAGGTCCCTCAATAGTGACAATGGTTCCTGTTTCATGAACCGGAATCCCGATCTTCCCTGCTGTCAAAATGATCAGCTCCCTGAGTTTCCTGTCGAAGGGATCGGCCATGGGAGTATGGTTCATCGTGCCGGCCTTAAACTCATCGAAGAAGGTTATATCCCTGTGCCGGGTGAAGTCGATGAACTGATCGGCGATAACCAGGTCGCCGCGACCGATTTCTTCCCTGAGGCTGCCACAGGCCGTGGTTGAAATAATATGAGTGCAGCCAATGTCTTTTAAGGCATAGATGTTTGCCCGGTTGTTTACTTTCGACGGTGTTATTGTATGGTGCCTGCCGTGTCGCGACAGTAAAGCAATTTCAGTACCGTTAATCGAGCCGCATAACAGGGGTGAAGATGTAGATCCGTATGGAGTTTCAACATGCCTGCTCTCAGGCGATTTAAGGATATCGGGATTCTCAAGTCCCGACCCTCCGATAATTCCTACCCTGATCATTATTTCTTATTGAGGTATTCCATCAATACGCTGACGGCCTCATCCATGTCGTTCCCGTATGTGAGTATGCCGGCTCTGTCGCCCGCCATGATTATAATTCTCTTTTCAATAACATCTGAGTCATTGAACAGCCTGTGTATGTCCTTGGCCAGGCCTGTTGTGCCGTAATCCATGCCGGGATTTGTCGTTGGGGCCTTATAAATGAGCTGGTTCCAGAGATCAATATTGTGTACATGAACAACTGCATTGGCCCCCGGGTCGGCAAGATATATTGCCGCATGGGTAAGCGATTCCGATGAAGCTTTCAGCGGACCAGTGCATTGTACAGCATTATCATCGATGTTAAATGAATTTACCTTAACATAATGACCTGGCTCAAGGTCGGGTATCTCACCTGTTGCGGAACCTGTTATTACAAACTGGTTGGTTCCCTTTATCCTCATGCTTATGTTGCCGAAGCCGACACCGTTTTCGTAGGCTCCTATCAGGTCCATGTTATAAAGGATCTCCCTCCAGTAATTTATTATTTCGTACTGATCGTCGGAGATAACAGGCCCCGACTGAGTCCAGTGACAATTAAATTTTACTCCCCCTTGCATATTAACTGAATTTATCTGAAAACATTTCCTCAATATCTTTTTCTGTTGCCCTGCAGATCCCTTTTTCGGTTATAAGACCGGTCACAAGCCTGGCAGGGGTAATATCAAATCCGTAATTGGCAGCCACTGATCCTTCAGGACAGATGCGCACCGTCCTCAATTCTCCTTCTGAAAACCCGGTAACATGAGTTACTTCGTCGGGATTACGCTCTTCAACAATTATCTCCTTTATCCCGTCGCTTATGCCGAAATCGATTGACGATGACGGCAAGGCTGCATAAAACGGAATATTGTTGTCGAAGGCGGCCAGTGCCTTGAGATAGGTTCCAATTTTGTTGGCAACATCTCCGGTTCTTGTTGTACGGTCGCTTCCGACAATCACAATGTCAACCATCTTATGCTGCATAAGGTGTCCGCCGGTATTATCAGGAATTATTGTATGAGGTACGCCTGCCTCACGAAGTTCCCAGGCTGTTAGCTTTGCCCCCTGATTCCGTGGCCTTGTCTCATCAACCCATACATGTACGGGAATTCCCTTCTCATGAGCAAAATATATTGGCGCTGTTGCTGTCCCATAGTCGATGCAGGCAAGCCAGCCGGCATTGCAATGCGTAAGAATATTGACAGGAGCGCCTTCTTTTTCCCTGCTTATCTTTTCGATTAGTTCAAGGCCGTGAATGCCAATCTGCCTGCAGTTTTCCTTTTCCGTCTCACATATCATCAGTGCTGCTGTAAGTGCGTTTTCGGAAACCGTCTTTGCAGGCTTGTGAAAATCGAGACTTCCCATAACCTTGTTTATGGCCCATGCGAGATTCACGGCAGTAGGCCGGCACGATTTAAGATAACGGGCTGCATTAGTGAGATGATCCCTGATATCGGTCATCGAGGTTATCTCAAGCGTTGCAAGATAGATTCCGAAAGCCCCTGCTGCACCGATCAGCGGAGCACCCCTGAGCTTCATCTCCTCAATAGCAAAATAAACATCATCCACTGATCTGAGAGCCATTGTTTCGAAATAGAAAGGCAGCTTCTCCTGATCGATTATCCTTACAATGGAAGGATCATCCTCGTCGAGCCATATACTCTGATAATTCCGGTCGCCTGTTTTCATCTCTCAGTGGTTTTACCTTCTAAAAGTAATTGCCTGTCTGTCGTTTTGGATAACAAATATATGGAATTTATCAAATAATTTTTTATGGCACACAGATTACGCTGATTATACGGATTTACACTGATCAAATCCGCATTTAGACTTTTCGACCGTTTTATTCGACGATTTTGAATCTTTTTCAATTTGTATTATCTTTGCCGCAATACGGAATAAAAGCTAAGTTATCGCAGTATATGATTAATAAAGAAGAGTTTAGAAGAAAGGTAATTATATCAGCCGGAAAAATATTCAGCCATTACGGGTTTAAGAAAACGACAATGGATGAAATAGCAAAAGCCCTGAAAATGGGTAAAAGCTCGGTTTATTACTATTTTGAAAGCAAGGAGGAGATCTTCGAAGCGGTTGTGCTATATGAGGCTAATATACTTAGAAATGAGCTCACTACGGCTATAAAATCGGTGGAATCTCCTGTCGGGAAGATGAAAAACTATGTGTTTGTGAGGATGAAATCGTTCGAAAAACTCTCAAATTACTACAATGCCATCTTCGACAAGAACCTCGATCATTTTGATTTTATAGAGAAGATCCGTGAAAAATACGACAGGGAAGAGCTTGCCATTCTGAGGCTTATCCTGTACCACGGGGTCAGGCAGAAGGTGTTTCATGTTGCCAACACCGAATATACTGCGATGGCAATTCAGACTACGCTCAAGGGCCTGGAGGTTCCGCTTTTCTGGAAAAAGAAGGAGGTAAACATCGAAAACAGGCTGAATGCTATTCTTGATGTGTTGTTTTATGGAATTGTCGTGAAATAAATCTTGTTAAGGAAAGGCTCTCACAAAGGGCACAAAGGAGCTATATCCTTTTAATGGTAATCCTCTTATTTCGCTTAATGCTCAGGTATAATCCAACGCAACCAGCAAGAATGAACGGGATGCTTAGAAGCTGTCCCATGTTGAGTTTCATCGAAGCTTCAAAGGCAACCTGATCCTCCTTCAGGAATTCTATAAAAAACCTTGCCATGAACAGAAGAATACAGAGAAGGCTGATCAGGGTCCCCTGGATATGTTCTCCTTTTTTTCTCCAGTAAGCCCATGCAAGGAAAAAGAAAAGCACAAGGTAGAAGAGTCCTTCGTAAATCTGTGTGGGATGTTTTGGGGCTACTTCCTGGTTTCTCAGGAACACAAAAGCCCAGGGAACTGTTGTTTCAACACCATAGATCTCGGAATTCATAAGGTTTCCCATCCTGATAAAGAAACCCGAGAGAGCAACCACAATTGCAATCCTGTCAAGGATCCAGGTATAGTCTTTCTTTTCCTTCTTCGAAAAGAGCCAAAGTGCCAGAAGTATGCCGATTGCTGCACCATGACTGGCGAGACCGCCGTGCCAGATCATAATTATCTCGGCGGGATGGCTAAGGTAGTACCCTGGCTCATAAAAAAGGCAGTGACCAAGCCTTGCTCCGGCAATAACTCCTATTGCCATATAGATAGTAAGACGATCGAGGACATCTTCCTTCAGATTCTCGTTTTTGAAAATCTTGTTCATTACAAGGTAACTGAAGAAAAAAGCAGATGCGAACAATAGTCCGTACCAGCGAACGGCAATTGACCCTATCCTGAAAATTTCAGGGTCAGGATTCCAGGGAATTATATTTAAAAGCATAGCCTGCAGTTTTAATTGATCGCCAAATGTATAAAATATTATTGTTGATAATAATGAAAACTGCTCACTGTGACAATGGTTTAATTTAATCTGCCGAAAAAACTTTGAAAAAATGATGTAAGTTTGCAATTCTTAAATAACCTGATGAGTTTATGAACAGCAGGAGTTTGTTACGTTTCTTATTATATTCTGCATTTTTCTCCATCCTGGGCGGTTGTGCAAAAATAAGCGCACCCACCGGAGGGCTGAGGGATAAGCTGCCCCCGGTCGTTGTAAAAAGCGAACCAGGCAACGGGTCCGTCAACTTCCGTGGCAAGAGACTCGAAATAACCTTCAATGAATATGTGGTTCTCGACAATATCACTGATAAATTCATGGTTTCCCCTCCTCTGAAAAAGAAACCAAAGATTTATGTAAAAGGAAAAAATGTTATTGCTGATTTTGAAGAAGATCTTCGGGATAGCACAACCTATACCTTTTATTTCCAGGATGCAATAAAAGACCTGAATGAAGGGAATATTCTTAACAACTATCAGTTTGTTTTTTCAACCGGTCCGGTTATTGATTCTCTGTCAGTCACAGGAAATGTTTATTCGGCATTGAATCTGAATCCCCTTGATAAAACAATGGTTCTTCTGTATTCCTGCCTTGACGATACTGCTGCTGTAAGGAGTATCCCTGACTATATTTCAAGGATAAGTTCCACCGGATATTTCCGGATTAATAATGTAAGGCAGGGTAAGTACAGGCTTTATGCCTTAAAAGATGATGATAACAGCAGGAACTATAACCTGCCCGATGAGGAGTTTGCCTTTATGCAGTCTCTAATTGAAATCACACCCGGAAAAAACTTCATTCCTGCTGTCAAAGATACTGCCAGGGTTAAGAAGAGTGATGCAAAACTGCCTCTGCCTGTCTTCCTGAATGGAGAGCACCAGCTTTATACCTTCACTGCCCCGCGTAAAAACCATTATCTCACTTCCTCAGCCAGGCCACTTAAATATCTTCTGACTTACACGGCTTCATTGCCTCCCGACACGGCACGTTTAGGTTTTTCAATACCCGGGGCATCGTCTGACAAGTATTTTTTCGAAACGTCGCGGAATCGGGATTCATTAAAAGTCTGGATTACCGACAGCGCTTTGTACAATAGTCCTGTGATCACAACCCTTCTGAAGTACCCCTTTACAGATTCCACAAATACCATTGTTTATAAACAGGATACAATTCCTCTCCGGTTTACTCCCCCTCGTGCCTCAAAGACTTCAAGGGTGAAAAAGATCAAATACCCTGTTGAATATAACATTAGTTCCGGTTCACTGAAGCCCGGACAGAATATTGTATTCAGTTCAAAAACCCCATTCAGGGAACCCGATACTTCAAGAATAAGGCTCTTTGACGTTACCGATGCAAAAAGGAAAAAGATGAAGATTGCCCTTACCCCCGACAAGGAAAATGCCGGAAGGTATGTCATCACTTCTTCTCTTTTGCAGGATAAGAAATATATCTTTATAGCTGACTCGGCAGCACTGGGGAATATTTTCGGTGAAAATATCGACTCCACAGGAATAAAATTCACTGTTCGGAATTCAGAATCCTACAGTAAACTTACTCTGAATATTACAGGTTACGAAGGCGGCAGGATAGTACAGCTTCTCGACAAAAGTGAGAAACTCATTGGCGAGAAGTACATGGAAAAGGACGGCAAAGTACTCTTCACGCTCCTTGATAACGGCGACTACAGGATTCGTGTTGTCTACGACCTTAATGGCGACAGGAAATGGACAACCGGGGATTTTTCAAGCGGACTTCAGCCAGAACCTGTATCATATTACCCTGGTGAAATCAATATTAAAGTAGGGTGGGACGCTGAACAGGATTGGGATATAAAGATTATGAGTTTCAAGGATTCTGCATTAAGGGAAATCAAGGCGGGGAAATAACCCGTTTTGACAAAAGGGCAGCCCGGCTCAGAATAGATCAAAAAAAGTAATTGTTCTTAAATTCTATTTTTCTAAATTTGTGAGATGCCTTTTCTGAAAGGTATTAAAATTGTTGGATTTTTGGTTCTCTAAGTTCCGAAGTAAAACTATTAATAAATGAAAGTTGCAGAAGTAAAAAAGCTTGAACTTGATAACGCTCACCCTTCGCTGGAAGAAATTTCAGCGCTTTTGGATGGTCAGTCTCCAAAATTACTTATCGATACAATTAACTGGCGGGAGTATAGTTACAAGCCTGATGTAAAACTTGCAATCGCTTACGGTGATTCGGAGATCTTCCTGAAGTATTATGTTTCGGAGGATTATTTCAAGGCTGAGATGACCCAGTCGAACCAGAATGTCTATGAAGATTCCTGTGTTGAGTTTTTCGTTTCTCCTTCCGATGACGGGATTTATTATAACATGGAATTCAACGGGATAGGTTCGTGTCTCCTGGGATCAGGTACAGGTCGCCACGACAGCAGGAGGGCTGACCCGGAGATTATTTCAAGGATACGAAGGCTTTCTTCTGTTGGTACGAAACCTGTAGCTGCCAGGGAAGGTAAATTCGACTGGACATTAACAGTAGCGATCTCTTTAAAAGTCTTTTTCCATCACGATATCAGTGATCTTAAGGGGAAAAGCTTCAGGGCTAATTTCTACAAATGCGGCGATGGTCTTAAGGTACCGCATTATGTTACCTGGAATCCGATAGGCACCGCAGAGGCTGATTTTCACAGACCGGAATATTTTGGAACAATTAAATTCATATAAAACTTAATTCATTTAATATGCTTAAAGGAAATGCACTAATCGGACAGTCGGGCGGACCAACATCGGTAATCAATTCAAGCCTGGCAGGCGTTATTGAATCGGCACTCAAATCATCCCATATAGAGAATGTCTATGGGATGCATTACGGGATTGAAGGATTCATGCAGGAATGGATTTATGACCTGGGAAAACAGCCGGGTAATATAATTGAAGGTCTGCGTCACACTCCGTCATCTGCTCTCGGATCCTCGCGACATAAGGTTCAGGATAAGGACCTTCCCGTCATCCTTGATGTGCTGAGAAAATACAATATCAGGTATTTCTTCCTGATAGGAGGCAACGACACAATGGACACAATTCACCGTGTTGAGTCCTACTGCAAGGCCGAAAAGTATGAACTGGCAGGGATCGGCATTCCGAAGACCGTTGACAATGACCTTTTTGGAACAGACCATACACCAGGTTTTGCTTCTGCAGCCCGATCGAACATCTTCAATGTGATGCAGGCAGGGCTTCTTGCGCGCGACATGCAGAAGGTCGACCAGTTTGTGGTTTATCAGACAATCGGCCGTGATGCCGGATGGCTTGCGGCTGCTACCGCCCTGGCTGCACGAACACCTGAAGATGCCCCGCACCTTATTTATGCCCCGGAATTTAAATTTTCCCGTGAGAAGTTTATAAACGATGTCGACAAATGCTATAAAGCCAATGGCTGGGTTTCAATAGTTTGCGGTGAGGGATTAAAATATGAGAACGGAATACCTGTGAGCGCCTCTACCCAGAAAGACAAGTTCAATAATATCGAATTCGGTGCCATGGGCGGATCAAGTGTTGGTCTGAATCTTCACAAGATCGTTGCTGAAGAGTTCGGCTTCAGGGGTGAGTTTCAGATTACCGAATCACTTATTATGTGCGACTTTGTCAGGGCATCTGACATCGACCTTGATGAGGCATACCGTTGCGGTGTTGAGGCAGTAAGGCTTGCCGAAACAGGGGAGACCGGTGTAATGGTTTGCATAAACAGGGTATCAAACAATCCTTACCAGATTGAATTCGGCAAAGTTGCCCTGAGAGAGGTTGCCGTTCATGCCAAGCCTATGCCTCTGGAATACTTCAATGCCGACGGGAATAATGTTTCTCCCCTTTTCCTTGAATATATGAAACCTCTTGCTGGAGAGCTTCCCGAATTCGTCTCCCTCGAGAAAATATTCGCTAAACATTCTTAATACATAACTAATGGCCAACAAATTCAATAAAGTAGTTCTGTCGATCCACGCCCATCCCGACGATGCAGAGGCATGGAATGCGGGAGCCCTGAAACTTCTGAAGGACAAGGGATATAAAATTGTAATTGCCACCTTTACCTCTGGCGACCTCGGCGGCTGCAACATGACGATGGAGGAAACGGCAAGGGTGAGGATCGAAGAGGCAAAAAAAGCCGCAGCTGTTCTCGATGCAGAGTATTATATGATGGGCGGTATCGACGGATTTCTCTTTGATTCGAAGGAGATGAGACTGAAGACCATTTCGCTCATGAGAAAGATCAGGGCTGGAATCGTTTTTACCCATCTTTCCACTGATTATCATTCCGATCACCGTACAACTGCAAATATTGTCGAAGCTGCTGCAATGGTTGCATCGCTCGGAACAATACCGGTCGAGGAAGAACCACTGGAGATCACTCCCCTGCTTTACCACAGTTCACCACTCACCTTGTCGGACCCGCTTGGTTCACAGATAGTGCCGCCCCATTTTTATGTCGATGTAAAATCAGTAATTGAGACAAAGAAAGAGATGCTTGGCTGCCATATATCGCAGATCGACCTGATGAAGCACATGCACAAGATGGACGATTTCTTCGGGTTTGTGCTTGAAGGAAACCGCAACTATGGAAAAATGGTTGGGGCGGAATACGCCGAAGTATACTGGCAGCATCTGGGAGGCGGCTTCCAGAAGGACCCACAGATTCAAAATGACCTATCAGAATTTCTAATCAATAAAAAATAACAGCCATGAATTTAAACGAAGAAAAATACAACAAGTTTGCACTGGTAAAAGAGATGATGGAAACTCCGGGTATCGTGGTTACCTTCGATCCTGAAGTTACTGAACGTTTTGTCGAAAAGGTAAAATCAAAAAAGGGACTGTTCCTGACCGGAGAAGGCAGCAGCAGGATTTTCCCTGCAAAAAGGGCTATAACCGCTTCACTCAGAGATAACTCCTCACTTCCTGTAATGACAGAAGGTTGTACACAGGCAGAGGAGTATGATCTTTCAGATTATGCAGTTTTTGCCGCATCAAACTCGGGCCAGACAAAAGAGGTTGTCCGCCTTACAACAGGCCTTAAAAACAAAAAACACGATGCAGTGTTCGGCCTCACCGCCAATCCGGGAACAAAGCTCGGGGAAATAGCAGATGATACCCATGTTCTGACATGCGGAAAAGAAGATGCCGTTGCTGCAACCAAGTCGGTTATTGAGCAGGGACTATTCTATGATTCACTCATTCGCAAAGTTAATGGCGAAGAGATGGAAGGACTAAGGGATCTGGCAGCAAAGACTGAAAAAGCACTCACCCTGGAGATCGACCCTGCAATTACCGGCATAATCAGCAACGCTTCAATTATCTATTTTGCAGGCCGCAACACCGGTGTTGCAGAAGAACTTGCACTGAAGACAAATGAGATCACCCGTAAAAAATCGGCATACCTGGAAGGTACATTCGCCGTTCATGGAATAGAGGAAGTTATGGATAAGACAGAGGTACTGATCTGGATCGAACCCTTCCCCGCAGAACAGGAAAAATTCAGGGAGTGCCTTGTAACAGGAGTCGGAATGAATATCGTTGCCATTTCATCGGTAAAAACCATCTTCCCTACAATTATTATTCCTGATGGAGGAGAATATGCCGAGTACGTTCAGCTTGCAGCAGGATGGAATGTACTTGTTGAGACAGGAATTTCCCTTGGAATCGATCTTGACAAACCGACCCGTGCCCGTAAAGTAGGGAATGAGTATATTCCTGAGTAAATTAAATAATCCGGAGATTACCGGGATTATATTTAAATTAGTTTGTAAGTAGTATATTTACATACAAATAGTAAATTATTTTGAATTATGGCTAAGAAAGAGGTTGCAGTCGGTATCGATATCGGCGGTACTAATACGGTATTTGGTTTTGTCGACAGGGATGGAAATATTCTTGGTGAAGACAGTTTAAAAACAACCCACTATGATGAAGTTGAGGTGTTTGTGGCCGCATTATACGAAAAGATCATGGTTACCGGCCACAAGATAGGCAACGGTATTGAGATCATAGGTTTTGGTATTGGCGCCCCGATGGGTAATATTAATAAGGGAACCATAGAGCATGCTGCGGGCCTGCCCTGGAAAGGTATAGTGCCACTTGCAGAGTTATTTAACCGCCACACCTCTCATCCTGTCATTGTGACTAACGATGCCAATGCTGCAGCTGTGGGAGAGATGATCTACGGAGGCGCAAAGGATATGAGAAACTTCGTGGTAATAACTCTCGGTACCGGGCTTGGAAGTGGTTTTGTAATCGATGGGAAGCTTGTTTATGGTCATGACGGCTTCGCAGGCGAGATAGGCCATACGGCTATTCGTCCCGGGGATTCGAACCGTGACTGTGGTTGCGGACGCAAAGGTTGTCTTGAAACCTATGTTTCTGCCACCGGGCTTAAGAGGACACTTCTGAAGATAATGGCCGACAGTATGCAGCCCAGCGAACTCAGGAAATTCAGCTTTGATGAGCTTGACGCCGAGAAGATACATGATGCTGCCAAACGTGGCGATTATATTGCCAAAAGAGCTTTCACCCATACCGGAAGGATGCTGGGATTCAAGCTGGCGGATGTTGTAGCCCATACTAACCCCGAGGCTATCTTTCTGTTCGGCGGGCTTGCACTTGCCAAGGATCTGATTTTTGAGCCGGCCAAGGAATATATGGAGGAGAATCTCCTCAGCATTTACAAGGGGAAGGTAAAACTGCTCCCCTCGGAGCTGAGTACTCAAAATGCCGCAGTTCTTGGCGCCAGTTCACTTGTGTGGTCAAACAGACCATCCTGATTAATGAAGGCTGAGTTTTTACAACTACTAAAACCAATAATACATGATTCAGGAGAGGTTAATCGGATATATCGAGGACAGTATTAAGAAAAACTGGGAAATAGAAGCCCTTTCGAATTATAAGGAAAAGGGCTATTCTTACAAGAATATGGCTGGAAAGATTCTGAAGCTTCACATCCTTTTCAGTGAAGCCGGGATCATGGAAGGAGACAAGATTGCCCTTATAGGCAGAAACTCGGCAAACTGGTGCGTTTTATACCTGGCTATTATTACTTACGGAGCAGTGGTAGTGCCGGTTCTTCCCGACTTCAAACCCGAAGACCTGGTAAATATTGTCAACCATTCCGATTCGATTCTTCTTTTTGCGGATGAGAAGATATGGCTTTCTTTAAGTCTTGAAAAACTTCCTGAGATTTCAGGTGTTTTCAGTGTCGAAACCTACGACTTACTCGAGTCACGTGGTTCAAAGGTTGAAAAAGTATTCAGGGAACTGGAGGAAGAGTTTAAACTCCGGTACCACGATATCAAACCGGAAGACATTAAGTTTTCAGATGTAACAAACGATAAGCTTGCTGTAATAAGCTATACATCCGGTACTACAGGTTTCTCAAAAGGAGTTATGGTGCCCCACAACAGCCTCGCAGCAAACGTGAGGTATGCCCAGAAAAACATGCCGCTGGAGCCCGGTGACCCTGTTGTATCTTTTCTTCCACTGGCCCATACCTTCGGATGTGCCTTCGAATTCCTCTTTCCCTTTACCCTCGGATGCCATATCACGATACTTACAAAAACTCCTTCACCTCAGATACTTATCCAGGCCTTCAAAGAAATAAAGCCGAGACTCGTACTTTCAGTTCCCCTGGTGGTTGAGAAAATCTATAAGAAACAACTTCTTCCTATCATCTCTCAGCCTAAGATGAAAGCAATGATGGCTATTCCGGGATTGAATAAAATAGTCTTCAAAAAGATAAATGCCAAGCTCACCGAAACCTTCGGAGGTCGTTTCAGAGCTGTTGTTGTTGGTGGCGCAGCCTTTAATGCCGATGCCGAAAAGTTCTTCAAGAAGATCGGTTTCAGGTTCACCGTCGGGTACGGAATGACTGAATGCGGACCGCTGATCAGCTATGCTTCGTGGGACAGTACTAAACTCGGAGCCTCCGGACGGGCAGTAGATACTCTCGAAGTAACAATTGATTCGCCTGATCCTCAGAACATAGTAGGCGAAATAATTCTCAGGGGCGAAAATGTCATGACCGGTTATTACAAGAATGAAAAGGCTACCCGCGAAATTATCGACAGCAGGGGATGGATGCATACCGGCGATCTTGGAATTATCGACAAGGAGGGGAATATCTTCATCAAGGGAAGAAGCAAAAGCATGGTACTCGGACCCTCGGGCAAGAATATCTATCCCGAAGAGATCGAATCAGTTATCAATAATAAAGATTATGTAACAGAATCGGTCGTGATCATGGAAGACAATAAGCTTGTCGGTCTTATCTATCCCGATTATGATATGGTAAAAAGGGATAACCTTTCGGAAGAAGATCTGGTTAAAAAGCTTGACCTCATCCGTAAGGAAGTAAATGAAAGGTTGCCTGATTTTATGGCGGTTAACAAGTACCGTATTCATAATGAGGAGTTTATCAAAACTCCAAAGAAGAGCATTAAACGGTTTTTATATACCAAGGAATAAAAACTGGTTTATAACGATAGTTTTCTTTGTGCCCTTCGTGTATCCTTAGTGTCCTTCGTGGTAAAAAAAGAAATCATTAACCACAAAGGACGCTAAGGGTTGCACAAAGGACACTAAGGAGATTACCTAAATTTCTGCCGGACAGAGGGTATTAACTGACTATAAAAGTATCTTTTTATGGAAATGTATGTTGTAATTGTTGCAGGAGGAAGCGGAAAGAGGATGGGGGCAGAGATCCCGAAGCAATACCTTGAGCTCGACGGAAGACCCGTTCTTATGCATACTATTGAACGGTTCAAGGCATTCAACCCCGATATTGAGATCATAACCGTCCTTCCCGAAAACCAGCTGCGCTACTGGGTAGGGCTCACCGAAAAATACTCTTTTACAGTTCCTCATACCCTTGTAAAGGGTGGTTCGCAAAGGTACAATTCCGTGAAGAACGGACTTAAGTTTGTCGGCGTTCCAGGCTTGGTTGCCATTCACGACGGAGTAAGGCCCTTTGTAAGCATCGACACAATAAGGCGATGTTTCGAAACAGCGGAGAAACTTGGCAATGCAATACCTTCCATCTCACCCACGGAATCACTCAGGTTACTTACCGAGGATGGCAATACTCATCTGAACCGTTTGCTAGTTAAACAGATACAGACACCTCAGGTGTTCAGCTCAGCCCTGATCAAAAAGGCATATACCCAGCACTTCTCTCCCGAATTCACCGACGATGCTACAGTTCTTGAGATGATGGGCGAGAAGATAAATCTTATCGAAGGAAATCGCGAGAATATTAAGATCACTAATCCTGAAGACCTGCTTATCTCAACTGTATTGCTGCCAATCATAAAATAGAACTTCTTCTTTTTACAGAACCTGGGATCACATGAAATTTTCGGCATGCGAAGTCTGCACTATACCGAATGGTTACTTTTTTATATCTTGCCTAATAATTATTACTGCAGATGTTCGAACGGACAATAATTGACTATAAAGGACTTGAAGTAAGGGTCTCTGATCATGCCAATGAGGGGATCCTCGATATACTGAATCATGCTGTCCAGGGTTCGGAAGGAGGATTGAGATTTTCGCTGCAAAATATTGCTGCCCGTATTGCTGCCTATGGCGAAACAATCCGGTTTGTTTCCCTTTACCGCAAAAACCAGGTTACTGGTACGGTTGGTTCCTGTTTCCGTATCTCGGGACAGGGAAAGCTTCGGTATCATACATCATACATCAGGTATCTCGCCTTCCAGTCAGTATACCAGTCCGATCCGGGCTGGCGCCGGAGGAGAAAGGAACTTATCAGGCCTGAAAAGGATGACCGGTTCAAGGAGAAGACACTTGATATATTCAGCAAACCTCATTTGTTGGGTATTAGTGATGTTTCGGCTGAAGACAAGCATATAATGTACGCCTTCGTTGAAAGCATGAACGAGCGGTCGAAAAACCTTGTAACCCAGGCCGGTTTCGAGTATATAAGGTCGTTTCTTACGGTTGCTTTCAGCCGGTTTTCTCCGGGGAAAGATCCACGCGTTTCAAAGCTTTCTGACAGTGAAAAAGAAAAGATGGAATCGCTGCTCCTCGGATATTATAAGGAGTATTCATTCTTCAACACCGAGCATTCATTTTTCGGAGATAACTATTACGTTTTGAAAGAAAACGATGAGATAGTAGCAGGTGTTTGTGCCATCCCTTCGGCATATAAGGTCTATGATATGCCCGGAATATGGGGTTGGGTGATAATGAAGGTGCTCCCGGGGATGCCATATTTCCGAAGGCTGTTTCGGCCGGGAGAGTTCCGTTTCCTTGTTTTCGATTCAATTTATTGCAAACCGGGTAAGGAAAATCTGCTTGCCGCACTGTTTGAGACCACCTGTGCCGAAAACGGAATCAATACCGGACTTACCTGGCTCGACGACCGGAGCAAACTGTATGATAAGATCAGAACAGGAGTCAAAATGGGTTCCCTCAACAGGATGCTCAATGCCAAGCCCGGGCTAGTATATACCCGTTTCATAAACATGACGGATGAAGAGAAGGAGTGTTTTTACGATGCCCCGGCATATATTTCCGGGTTCGACTTCTCGTAGAAAAGTAATGAAAATTATCCCTTTGTGTCCTTTGACAAAGCCTTCGAGACCTTCGTGGTAAAAAAAAGATTCACCACAAAGGACGCTTAGGAATGCGCAAAGGTCACAAAGGTTACATGAAAACTCAGTTTAAATGAAGATAAAGACTTTGGTTTTAGTTTTGCTAACTGCAGGAATTGTAACAAATGTTACATCCCAGGAGAGTCCGAAAGAGAAGGATGCACGAATGTCGTGGTTTAAAGATGCCCGTCTGGGGATTTTTATCCACTGGGGCATCTATTCGGTGAACGGCATCGATGAATCGTGGTCATTCTATAACGGCTACATTTCTTACGATGATTACATGAAGCAGCTGAATGGGTTCACCGCAGCCGCCTATAAACCGGAAGAATGGGCCTCTCTTATAAAGGAGAGTGGCGCAAAATACGCCGTTATTACCTCAAAGCATCACGACGGAGTTGCACTCTGGAACACCGCGATTGGAGATCTGAGTGTAGTGAAGAAAACACCTGCTGCCAGGGACCTGGTTTCCCCTCTCATCAGTGAACTCAGGAAGAAGGGTGTTAAGGCAGGGATCTACTATTCTTTGCTCGACTGGTCTAATCCTGATTACCCTAACAATACAAAAAATGTCAAGCGGTATGAGAACGATTCTGTCAGGTGGAACAGGTTTACGGAGTTCAATCATGGCCAGATAATGGAGCTCTCAAGGAATTTCAAGCCGGATCTGTGGTGGTTTGACGGCGACTGGGAGCAGTCGGCAGAGAAGTGGAAGGCCCCTGAAATAAGGAAAATGATACTTGCTGCCAACCCTTCAGCCATCATTAACTCCCGCCTGCAGGGCTATGGCGACTATGCAACACCGGAGCAGGGTTTGCCTGTAACAAAACCTTCTGATAAATACTGGGAGCTCTGCATGACTATAAACGATTCCTGGGGATATCAGCAGAACGATAAGGATTTCAAGTCGCCCCATCAGGTAATAAAAATCTTTGCAGAATGTCTTTCTAAGGGAGGGAACATGCTGCTTGACATAGGTCCTAAGGCCGATGGTTCAATTCCTTCAGAGGAGGTGACAGTCCTGAAAACCCTTGGAAAATGGGCTAAAAAGCACTCGGAAGCTATCTATGGAACTGAAGGAGGACTTCCTTCAGGGTACTTCTATGGTCCATCCACTATTTCAAGGGATAGTACAATGCTGTATCTTTTTATCGACGGCAACCCGAAAGGCGAGGTCATGCTTGAAGGATTAAAAAATAAAATCAACAGGATCTATGTTGTCGGCAACGGGACAAAACTTACCTGGAAGGAGTACCTCAAGCCTTACTGGAGCAGCAATGCAGGGCTCTATTTTATCAATGTCCCTGAAGCTGTTCTCGATGAGAATATGACTGTTCTGGCAGTGATCCTTGATGGTAAACTCAAATTACAATGATATAACCCTCCGTGTTTCTCTGTGGTCCTCTGTGTCACTCTGTGTAACAAAAAAAAGAACTTACACAGAGGTATACTGAGGACCACAGAGGTACACAGAGATATTAAAAGAAATGAATATGAAAAAGATCTGTACACTTTTGTTTGTTGTGATTATGATTTCGCGACTCAATTTATTCTCCCAGGAATCAGAAGGGAGATATGTCCCCGAAACGGATCCTCTTGTTCTTGAGAAGCTTGAGAAATGGCAGGACCTGAAATTTGGTCTCCTCATGCACTGGGGAACCTACAGCCAGTGGGGAATCGTCGAATCATGGTCGATATGCGCCGAGGACGAAGGCTGGTGTCGTCGAAGCAATCCCGATTATACTCAGTACAAGAAGGAGTATGAAAACCTTCAGACCACATTTAATCCTGTTCAGTTTGACCCCTCAAAGTGGGCAACGGCAGCTAAGAATGCAGGCATGAAGTATGTCATTTTCACTACCAAGCACCATGACGGATTCAGCATGTTCGACACTAAGCTAACAGATTACAGAATTACAAGCCCGATGACACCGTTTCATTCAAATCCCAAAGCCAATGTTGCGAAAGAAATCTTCAATTCCTTCAGGGCCGAAGGGCTCTGGACAGGAGCCTATTTCTCCAAGCCCGACTGGCATAATGAAAACTACTGGTGGCCGAACTTCGCAACCCCCGACAGGAATGTAAACTATGACATCAAAGCCTATCCTGAAAGATGGGAGAATTATGTGCAGTTTACCCAGGGCCAGATAATGGAGATTCTGGGAGGAGATTACGGGAAGATCGATATCCTCTGGCTCGATGGCGGCTGGGTGAAGAAGATGACACCTGAAGAGATCAAAAGCGAAATAAATGATCCTGCTTATAAGTTTACTCGGGTTCAGAACCAGGATATAAGAATGGATGAACTTGTGGTTAAAGCCAGGCAGAAACAGCCCGGACTTATAGTAGTCGACAGGGCTGTGCACGGCAAGAATCAGAACTATCTTACTCCTGAAAACAGGGTACCTGCAAAAGCCCTTGAGTATCCGTGGGAATCGTGTATCATTGCCGGGGGAAGCTGGTCGTGGGTGCCTGATGCGAATTACATGAGCGGAAGGACCGTGGTTCAGCTTCTTGTAGATATTGTTGCAAAAGGGGGTAACCTTCTCCTGAACATTGCACCCGGTCCGCTTGGCCAGTGGCATGATGATGCCTACAGGATGCTTGATGAGATGGGTGAATGGATGAAGGTTAACAGTGAAGCTATTTATGAGACAAGGGCAATGGCTCCCTATAAGGAGGGGAAAGTGTGTATTTCAGGAAAGGGAGACAAAACAATTTTTATCTATTATATGGCTGATGAGGCAGAGCCGGTTCCTGCACAGATTGCGATGAAGTCGTTTTCGCTGCCTGCCGGAGCAAAGGTGCGGATGCTGGGCTCTGATACTAATTTGAAATGGAAAAAAGAAGGAAACGGTTTCTCTGTTTCTCTTCCTGAAAAGCTAAGGAAATCACCTCCCGCGAAATATGTGTGGGTACTTATGGCAACATTCTGAATTACAGAAACATCTGTGTAACTCTGTGCTCCTCTGTGTCTCTCGGTGTAACTAAAAAATAAGAACTAACACAGAGATCCACAGAGATTCACAGAGATCACAGAGGAGTAATATTTTTTTCTACCCTTGGAACAGGTTCCCGAGTATTGAACCTGACTCTTTTCCCCTGTTTTGACCATAGGGAGCGAGTGCCCTTATCAGTTTCCTGATAGGCATCGACTGAAGCCAAAGCTTGCCGGTTCCCCTGAGAGTTGCAAGGACCAGTCCTTCACCGCCGAACACCATTGATTTTAGACTGCCCGAAGCTTCTATGTCGAAGTCGAGGGTGGGTTCAAAGGCAACAACACATCCGGTATCAATACGGAGAGTTTCATTGTTAAGCTGACGCTCAATTACTGTACCGCCGGCATGAATGAAAACTTTCCCGTCACCTTCAAGTTTTTGAAGAATGAATCCCTCACCGCCCAGCAATCCTGCACCTATCTTTTTATTGAGAGTTACAGATAGCTTTGTTCCCATTGCGGCACAGAGGAAACCATCTTTCTGGACGATAAGGCAGTTCCCTACCTGACGTAGGTCGACCGGGATAATTGTACCCGGATACGGTGCAGAAAAAGCAACACGGCTTTTTGCAACCCCCTGGTTTGTGAAATGGGTAAGGAAAAGTGATTCGCCAGTAATAATCCTTGATCCTGCAGAAAGCAGTTTTCCCATGATTCCCTGGTTCGGTTCGGAACCATCACCCATCTTGACATCAAAGGTGATTCCCTGTTCCATATAGACCATGGCGCCAGCTTCTGCTATTACCGTTTCGCGGGGATCGAGTTCAATTTCCACGAACTGGATGTCGTCGCCGAAAATCTTGTAATCGATTTCATGTGATATCATTTTTTATTTTTTAGGTGTTGTGTACAAATTGTTTAATACAAAATTAAAGAACCACTGTGATATGAGATCAAATTTAAAAGTATTTTTTTTGATTATTATTCATTCCCGACACCCATGAAAAGAATTATGGGCTAAAGCCCGATTCCGACGATGGTTCACTAACCCCGGGCTTAAGCCCGGGGTTAGTGATACTGAGTTAGATATGGACTTTAGTCCGGAATAGGGAATCTGATTCCCAAATTGTAATGTTTTTTTGTACTGA
>CAIMVD010000143.1 GCA_903844815.1 uncultured Bacteroidota bacterium
AAAAAAGACATGTCATTCCGACCGAAGCCGCCATGTAAAGTACAATTATATTGAAAGTTGCGTGAGGCGGATGAGGGAGGAACCGAGTTCCGCTTCAGCGGGACGAGCTCACCGAAGGTAATCTTAGTGGGTGGTAATCATGCTTCTTATAAAGTAGATCCATTCCAATGATTTAATATTGAATATATTGAAGAGGATTATTCGCAACTTGTTTGGATTGAAGTTCTCTTATTTATTCCTTGATAATCCCGTGAATATTCTCATCCCCAATATTTATTACTCTTTCCCGATACTCATATAAATTTATTTTTCATTTATCTGAATTGCTTTAAATCCAATCGGATTGTTCCTTTTTATTTGCTGAAAATCTTTCTCCTCCTGATTGTAAATTGCTGTAAGTGTCATTGGGGAATTAAAACTTGTTGTGAAGCCTAATTTCCGGGAAAGCGTTTTTGCTTTTTCAATTTCCAACTCTTTGAACTCGTACTTTGCGATCAATCTTCCTTTTCGCATTAATGCGCTGTCAATTTTTGAAATGTCTGTATTGAATGAACAGATAACCTGAATATTTAAACAATCAGAAAGTAACCCATCTGAAATATTCAGCAAAGCAGAAACCGGCGAATGTCCGTCTTTGTCCCTGTCGACTACGATATTCTCTGCATCCTCAATTACAAAAATAGAATTTGGGTTGTCAATCAGAATTGAAATAAGGTCAGGATTTATTATTGCGCCGGCCATGTTTGGTGGCAAAAAGATCACATTTTTTTTGAGTGATGAGATCAGGTAACGTATGTATGATGTTTTGCCCGTTCCGGGTTTACCATGCAAGAGAACTAAACCCTTATCATTTTTTCTGGAAAGTCTTTTAAAAATGGTTTGATGTATTTCCCTGAAATCATCATTGTAGTTATCTTCTATGCTGAGTTTTGGTTTTGAAATTCGCAACGACTTGGTGCCAATACCATGCTGGGTGTTCACTAAAAGAGAAATTTCAGGTTTTCGTTTTTCTTTTCGTTCCCTGAATTTCCTGATTTCAGCAATAACAGTATCAACTTTTAAAATGTCTGTTTTCCGGAATAAAAATCTTACTACTGATTTATTTGTATCAAAATCTACGATCAGGTCCTCAAACAGAATATAAAAGATGTCATCATATTCGGCATTTTTATTTCTGTTAAAATACCTCTTGTCAAAATACAAGTCTTTGATTTCGCGTTCATAATTTTGAAGAAACCAATTGTTGGCTTTTTTGCAGTCAATATTTATTTCGTGAATAAAGTTTGGAATTGTGTTGAAGTGTACAAGGAACAAAGTAAACTCATTGAGATAAGAACCTTTCCTCTCGGCAAATACCTCACTCAGATTAATTTTGGACGATGTTTTTTCCAGTTGAATAGTCTTTGTCTGCAAGAGGTTAAGGTTTATTGTTTTTGACTCCATGGCCGTAATGTATATTATGATGGTGTCAAAAGTAAAACCAGGATACGCCAATGTGTGTCGCTGTAAAATAAAATATGCTGGCAAATTAGCACTTTTACTTTTGCACGTGAAGATGGTTTTGGTTTTATCAAAAGCAGATTTGCCTTAGAATCTTAATCAATTGTACTGTTATGAGAATCGGGAATCAAAAATATAGAAATTCCCAATTAACCTTTTTACTGAATAATTCAGGCATATCATTAAGATTCCTCATTAATCCACTCTAAGCCCCTTAATATAGGCATGTTAGTCAGGTGGATTAATTCGGAATGACAAATTATTTGGGGGAACA